>JAHFEM010000467.1 GCA_023248505.1 Nitrospirota bacterium | reverse complement strand
CGGTCTCTCGATCATAAAATGCGCGCGGCAGTCTTTCGACGATTTTTAAATCAACACAGGCAGATTAGTCTTTCTTCGGAGCTTTCATTTGCGCGATCAGGCTCTTCGCCTCTGTCAATGAAAGGCCTCGCTTTTCCCGAAGGAGCCGTATGGCGTCGATCGTGAGGCCCCGTTCGACCAGCGATTGAACACTGTCGATCACCAGACTCTCCGGGGACAGACCGAGTCGAGACCGGATGCGCTCGGCCAGGGTCTGATTGATCTCGTTATGTTCATAATCAATTGAAAGCGGCAGTTCTCCCTCCCCTGTGCGAAGCATCACACGGTGCTTTGGAGAATATTTCGTGTTGCCGATCGCCGATTCCAGAATGACCTGCTCGATACGGCCAAACGGGAGGGTTCCCTGTTTTTTTGAAAGGGAGCGCTTCCGTCTCCATGTCAACAGGCGGGTCCGTGAATCGAAGGCGAAGAGACTGCTCTCATAGGCGACCAGATAGACCAACCCGGAGGTGACTGCCCCGCCGATGAATCCGATGAGACGCTCTTCGTCCATCCGTTTGTGGAGAAGAAATTGAACGAGAGGAAAGGCGACGAGAAAGAGCGCCGCAAAGCCGGACCCCTTCGCCAGCCGCGAAGAGACTTCAATGACCAACTCGTCCGTGTCGTCTTTGATTATTTTTTTCATGCAAATCTTAATTCGGATCGCGATCAGCCCGGCGGGTCCGCTCCCGCAGCGCCCGCCGGAGCGTCTGGAGCTTCAATCAGCGTCTCTAAGGCGGAACCCTCCAGCAGCAAGACCTCCTCCAGTCCGTCGACCTCGTCCAGGTGCTCCCCGATCTTTCGAAATCCCAGCTTTGCGGCGATCGCCTGAGAGGCCTTGTTCTCCGGGGAGACGGTCACCACAAACCGGCTCACGCCGGAGGCGCGGCGCGCCCATCGAATCAGACCGGCGGCGGCCTCCTGCGCGTAACCGCAAGCGCGAAAGGGTTCATAGACAGTGTACCCGAACTCGATCGCATCCCGCGCCCACGGCCGCAGATAGGGCGGGTCGGGCGCCGAGTGAAATCCGATATGCCCGACCATCTCGCGGGTCGACCGCAGCCCAATGGCGCGCAGAGACCAATCCGAATAGGCGGCGTCCTGCTTCAGATCTTCCAACCGGATGCGGATGATCGATTTCTCATCGAACCATTCCGGATAAAGGTTCAGGTCGACGAACTGCCGGGCTGCGACAATGTCGTCTCTCAGAGAAGCCTCCAGAAACGCCTTCGGCATCCTCCAGAGAACCAGACGGGGGGTCATGATTTCTTCGTGGGTCATTGCGGCTTATAAAGCGATGGCTGAAAAAAGAACAGATTTTGTCATTTTATTTGAGCAGGTCAAACGTCCCCGTGATCTGCACCCCCACCGGCACGAAATCGAAACTTCGCGGTTCCACCGCGCCCGACGCTCCCTTGAAAGCGGGACCCGCTGTAAAACCGGTGCCGACCTGGATCATCACATGGCCATGCTTCGTCTCCACCGGAAAGGTCGGCCCGAATAACTTGAGATTGGAGTCGCGGCTCGCCTCGATCGATCTCAAGGGGCTTAAAATGCATTGGTTCTTCGTCACCGGCGTTTTCGCCATTTTTTCTTTGACCGCTTTTTCCATCTCCTTGCCGCCCGAGGCGCGAAGCGTTTCCCACCACTTGTCGTTCTCATCGGGCGGGCGAAGATATCGTTTCACTTTGGCCATAATCACATCGCGAACCTGTTTGACCTGCTCTTCTTTGGTCGTTAGCCCACGCAGGGCTTTGATCTCGGATCCGATCTCTTGGATCACGAGGGCCGCCAGCACGACCGCTTCCATGTAATAGGGGTTCGCTTTGTAATCTTTGGCCATCCGCGCATGGGCTTGCGGGGGCGATTGGGCGGTTTCTTTCTCGGCCTGCTGGCCGTAAAACGGGGCGGTCTCTTGACCGCTGACCGATTCCAAGATTCTCAGAACCGAGGTATCCCCCGATCCTCCCCCGCCGGTCACCAGCTTCTTGCCGAATCGGAAGTCGCCGCGGGTCAGCTCGACAAAATTGGAGTGCGCGAAGAAATCTTCGATGGCATGAAACGCGCTGCCGACATGCTGAAACGCCGTCATGTCGGGTAATGCATCGACGAACTTGATTAACTCTTCATCGATATGGCTGATCGGACTTTTTTTGCCGAATGCGGTGGGGTCTTTTTTCGATTGCCACTTTTGCAGCGCCTCATCCCACCGGAAATTGTCGAAATGCTCATAGTCTTTATAGCCGCCGTAGCTACTCGCATCGCAGAGCAAAAGCAGGTTGGCGACGGCCCCCGTCTGGCTGTAATCCCGTTTTATGTTGCCCGCGTGGATCTGCTTGATCTCTCCCGCCGACAGTTTGGACAATTCCAAAGCCGCTTCTTCCAGAACAAAATGATCGGTATCTGAAAACCGGGAAATCCGATCGGCCGGTTGCCCCTCCCCCTGCTGGACAACGTGCGCCAGCTCGTGCGCCAGAAGTCGCTTGCCGCGCTCCGTCCGGGGCGAATATTGATCGGGGGCGAAGACGATATCGCGACCGGCGGTATACGCCAGCGCCTGGATCGATCGTGAAGAGGTGGCCGCCTGGCCATCCGTGTGAACTCGAACCTGGCTGAAGTCGCGTCCGAAGCGCGGCTCCATGAAGGCGCGCGTCGCCGGATCGAGCGGTTGGCCGGACGAACGCAAGGCGTCGT
>JAHFEM010000466.1 GCA_023248505.1 Nitrospirota bacterium | reverse complement strand
CGACCTTGGTGGCGCGATAGCGGTAGGTTCCACTCTTATTGATCGTGGCCCCGATCACCATGTCGCCCGGCGCCTTCATCACCGGCATCGCTTCGCCGGTGAGCATCGATTCATCGACGAGCGACGATCCGTCGACGACTTGACCGTCCACCGGGATCTTGTTCCCGGGACGGATCACGATCAAATCACCGACCTCCACCTCCGCTGTTGGGATCTCTACTTCGCGGTCGTTCCTGAGGACGGTGGCCATCGGTGGGGCAAGGTCCATCAGCGCCCGGATCGCGCTGGACGCCCCGGCGCGGGCCCGCATCTCCAGCCAGTGACCGAGCAGGATAAAGACCAGCAGAACGGAGGCCGCCTCGTAGAACTGCTCCCCTTGAAAGAAGAAGGTCGCGCCGATGCTGAAGAGGTAGCCGGTTCCGACGCTCAACACCACCAGGACCGCCATGTTCAACGCGCCGTTTCGAATCGCCCGGACGGCGGCGACCATGAAAGGCCAGCCGGGGTAGAGGATCGCGGCGCTCGCCAGGAGAAAAAGCCAGACGTTGAGATTCAAACCAAACGGGGGCGTCAGCCGGATGAAATCGATTCCCATCGGCGCATAGAGAAAAATCGGAACCGAAAAGAGTAAAGCAATCCAAAAGCGGTTGCGCATGTCGCGCGCCATCTCCGCCAGATCCATCCCGGGGCCATGCCCCATCTCGTGCGCCATCTCAGCCATCGCGGGAGCGGCTTTTGGAGCAGGCGTATGGACATGCTCGCCGTGTCTTTCCATTGGAGCCGGCATCGTCGCTTCCATCTCCGGATCTTCGGACGCGCAGATGTGCTTGGGAACCATCTCGCCGTGACAATGATGGCCGCACTCCTCCACCCGCTTCTTGATCGTTTTGAGATCGATCACCGCCTCGTCATACGTCACCGTGGCGGTATCCGAGACCGGATTGACCTCGACCCGCTTCACCCCCGGCAGACGCATCAACTGCTTTTCCACGCCGCGGGCGCTCAGCGGCGAGAGGATCTCCCCGACCTCGATAGTGCTCGTCTTCATCGATGCCCTCTTCGAAAGAGCTAGGCCGCCTCCGCCTTCTTATTTTCAATTTGAAGAAATTCCTTCACCACTCCCAGCGCCCGGTCGGTTTTCTCGATCGACTTCATTCCCTCCTTCTCGATCCCGGTCAGCGCCCGGATCGCATCGATTGTCTCCGGAATGACGATCGCCTGATTGTCGACCTGATAGGTATAGTAAACTTCATTCCCCTCGACAGTAAGGACGTCTTCCCAGAGGCCCACCTCATAGAGGTCGGCCCGGGGACGGCCCAGATCGGACATCAGCTCCTTGGTGCTGTTGATCGCCGTCACGCCATCCCCCATCCGGACAAACGCGATCCGAGGCGCCGCGCGAAACGCGGCGAGGACCTCCTCCTTTGTGGAAGATCGGGTCAGCTCGACCCACCAGGTATGGAGATGGCTGATGGTTTCCGGGGCCTTCACGGCGATGGTGACGACATTCAGATCGGGGTCGACGGTTCGCGCGTCGGGTCCTTGATGGCTGGGGATCACCTTCTCCGGAACGACCGTGTTCATGATGCCGTCGAGGTGCGACTCCCATGGATCGGAGGCCCGGCGGATCAGGGTCCCCCGTGCGCGCTTCAGCAGCCCCGCCTTCTTCAGCGCCGTGAGCGTGCGGACGATCGAGGTGGTGTTGCAGGAGACCACGCGGGTGAGTTGCCGGCCGAGCGCTGTTTCGTAGTTCGCCTGCGCCACGAACGAGTGGCCGGTCAGCGCATGCGCCTCGCCTCCTTGGAAGATCGCTTTGATCCCCGCCTTTTCGTAACGCGCTTTGTTCCCGGCGGCGATCTTCTTGGGGGTGCAATCGACCGCCACGTCGACCCGGGACAGAAGTTCGTCCACCGTCCCCGCGACCGGAATCCCGGCGGATCGCATCTCCGCCGCTTTCTCCGGCGCCGCCGAGAAGACGGGAATCCCCAAGATCGCCGCGGTTTTGATTCGGTAGTCGGTCACGATGTCGGCCACGCCGATCAGCTCCATATCCTCTTGTTTTCGGACGGCATCGGCCACCCGCTTTCCGATCACCCCATAACCGCTTACGGCAACCTTCACTTTATTCATGGCGCCCTCCATATCGAACTCTTCGGATAAATCAAATAGATTATTTATAGACCATTCTCTATCCATTCTGGACAAAATGGGCGGAGAACACAACTCTCAGAAGGGGATCGTCTGCGATTCAGGCATCCGGTCCCTTTCTCAACCGTGTTAAAAAAGAAATGAGCAGGATCGCCGATATGACGATGCCGAGACTGCTGAACGGAATTCCCCCAAGGCTTTCTTTCCCCTCAAGGTGAAGCAGGCCAAAAGTCGCAAGGACGACTGCCGTCAGAACCATCCCCAAGATTCGAAGATCGTTCTGACGGTCAAACTCCCGCTTCATGCCTTGAATTTCCTCGGTATCGATTTTAACGCCGATCTCTCCCTTTTCGATTTTGGCGAGCGCGTGTCTGATCTCTTCGGGAAGAGAGGCAAGAAAACCGACATGGTCCAGGAGATCGGCCTGAAGTTTTTTGAACATCTTCGTCGGGCTGAATTGATCTTTCAAGGCGCCCATCACATAGGGTTCGAGCTCCTTGTTGAAATCAAACTCCGGGTAGAGTTTTACGCCCATCCCCTCCGTGGTGGCGAGCGCCTTGCCGAAGAGCGCGAGATCGGCGGGAAACC
>JAHFEM010000465.1 GCA_023248505.1 Nitrospirota bacterium | reverse complement strand
TGGCCGATGCGCAATATCGTCTCCTCTCGGTCGTCCTCGACCTGCTCCGGAACGGCCCGGCCCGCACCCCTTCGCTGAAGGAGATCGAGGAGTCCGACGCGGCCTTCATTTTGGGGGAGGATGTCACGAATGCGGCCCCGCGAATGGGGTTGAGCCTCCGCCAGTCGGTCCGTCAACAGTCGTTGGCCGCCGCCGAACGGCTGAAGATCCCCCGTTGGCACGACGCCGCGGTGCGGGACGCGGCCCGCGATCTGAAAGGTCCCCTCTTCATCGCCGCCCCCACCGCCACCCGGTTGGATGAGATCGCCGCCGAGACCTATCGGGCCGCCCCCGAGGAGCTGGCCCGGCTCGGAATCGCGGTGGCGCACGCCATCGATCCGAATGCGCCGGCGGTCCCCGACCTCCCTTCGTCGCTCCTCTCCCTGGCGGACCGGATCGCCCGATCCCTGTCGGCGGCCGAACGTCCCCTGGTGATCAGCGGAATGAGTTTGAGCAGCGAAGCGGTGATCCGCGCCGCCGCGAATGTCGCCTGGGCGCTCTGCGCAAAGGGGAAGAGGCCGGGGCTGGCCTTCGTCATTCCGGAGAGCAATACCGTCGGCCTGGGAATGATGGGGGGCCGTCCGCTCGGCGAGGCCTTCGAGGCGGTCCGCAGCGGGGAAGCGGAGACGGTTCTGATTCTGGAGAACGACCTCGCCCGGCGGGCGGATGAAGCTTCGGTCGATGCCCTTCTCGACGCCGTTCCGCATCCGGTCGCGCTCGACACGCTCCACCACTTCACCTCGTCCAGGTCGGAGCTGACCCTCCCGGTCGGCGCCTTCGCGGAGGCGACCGGCACCCTGGTCAGCAGCGAGGGACGGGCGCAGCGATGCTTCAAAGTCTTTATCCCCTCCGGCGAAATTCAAGAAAGCTGGCGGTGGCTGCGGGACGGGATGATCGAGGCGGGAAGGAAGGAGATGGAGGGATGGAGCGGCCTGGATGACGTCATCGCGGCGATGGTTCGGGCGATCCCGGCCTTGGCCCCCGCGGGCTCCGCCGCGCCGTCGGCCGCGTTCCGAATCGCGGACCAGAAGATCCCGCGCGAGCCGTTTCGCTTCAGCGGCCGGACGGCGATTTGGGCCAACGTGTCGGTCCATGAGCCGAAGCCGCCCGAAGATCCCGATTCCCCCTTCGCTTACTCCACGGAAGGATATGGGGAGGGGCGGCCCGCCTCGCTCACCCCCCTTCCCTGGGCCCCCGGATGGAACTCGAATCAGCAGGCCGCCATTAAACGCCGGGGGGAGGCCGATGAAGCGCCGCCCGGAGCGGGCTTTGGCGTCCGTCTGATCGAGCCGACGGAGGGAAAGGCGCAGCCCTACTTTCGGGAGATTCCCGCCGCTTTTGCGCCCAGGACCGACCGGTGGCTTCTCATCCCCCATTATCCTCTTTTCGGCTCGGAGGAGCTTAGCCGCTCTGCGCCGACGATAATGGAGCTGGCGCCGGCGCCCTACATTGCGCTCCGCCCGGAGGACGCGGACCGCCTCCAGATCCAAGCGGACGGAGAGGTGGAAGTGGAATGGGCCGGACGGACGCACCTGCTTCTGGTCCGCATCGATCCGGCGTTGCCGAGGGGACTGGCGGCGGTCCCGGCCGGGATTCCCCCCTTCATCGGAGCCCCCCTTCCCGCGTGGAGCCGCCTTCGGCCCGCCGCCGGGGGGAGGATGTTGAGGATGGCCTCATGATTCGCACGCTGATCTTCATTCCAGCGCTCCTCCTCATCGCCCTCAGCCTCGCCGGCTGGCTGACCTGGGTGGAGCGCCGCCTCCTGGCCGTCTGGCAAGATCGATTGGGGCCGAATCGCGTCGGCCCCTTTGGGAGCCTTCAGGTGGTCGCCGACGGCATTAAGCTCTTCACGAAAGAAGATTGGATTCCGCCGTTCGCAGACAAGCCGGTTTTCGTGATCGCCCCCGCGATCATCCTGGTGGCGGTGTTGATGTCGTTCGCCGTTCTGCCGTTTGCGCCCGGACTCGTGCTGGCCGACCTGAACATCGGGCTGCTCTTCTTCCTGGCGATGTCTTCCCTCACCGTCTACAGCATCGTCTTGGCCGGCTGGTCGTCGAACAGCAAATATCCCCTGCTCGGCGGGCTGCGCGCCGCCGCGCAGATGATCACCTATGAGGTGTTCCTCGGTCTATCGCTGATGGGGACGGTGTTGCTCGCCGGCTCGTTTCGCCTCACCGACATCGTCGAGGCGCAGCGGGGGATGTGGTTCGTCGTTCCCCAGTTTCTCGGATTCATCCTTTTTACCGTCGCCGGCATCGCCGAAACCCGCCGGCTTCCGTTCGATCTGCCGGAAGCCGAAACCGAATTGGTCGCGGGGTTTCACACCGAATACAGCGGGATGAAGTTCGGCATGTTCTTCATCGGGGAGTATCTCGGCATGATCCTCCTCTCCGCGATGATCACGACGCTCTTCTTCGGGGGAGGGCTCGGCCCGGTCCTGCCGCCGATCGTCTGGTTTCTGTTGAAGAGCGCTTTCTTCCTCCTTCTTTTTATTTTGATGCGGGCCTCCCTTCCCCGGCCCCGGATCGATCAGTTGATGTCGCTGGGATGGAAGGTGTTGCTGCCTCTCGCGCTGTTGAACCTGCTGGTCACCGGAGCGGTGGTGTTGGCGAGAGGGGGATGAGTTCTTATTCTCCTCCTTTGTAAGGAGGGCGAGGATTCATTTATAAAGGGGACTGTCCATGTTGAGCATCTTGCGAA
>JAHFEM010000464.1 GCA_023248505.1 Nitrospirota bacterium | reverse complement strand
TCAGCTGTGCCGATACGCCGGCGCTTCGGGCCAACTGGCCTCCCTTCCCCTTCTTTAATTCGATATTATGAATCATGCTTCCGACGGGGATGTTGGCCAACGGGAGGGCATTCCCGGTCCGGATCTCGGCGGTCGGACCCGACATCACCTGATCTCCGACCTTCAGCGTGTCCGGAGCGATCATATAACGCTTCTCACCGTCGGCATACGTGAGGAGAGCGATTCGAGCCGACCGGTTCGGATCGTATTCGATTGCCGCGACGGTGGCGGGGATGCCGAACTTATTCCGCTTAAAGTCGATGACGCGGTATGCCCGCTTGTGCCCGCCGCCGCGATGGCGGACGGTGATCTTGCCGCGATGGTTTCTTCCGCCCGAAGGAGGAAGGGATCGGACCAAACTCTTCTCCGGTTCGGTCTTCGTAATCTCATCAAAGGTCAAACCCATTGCGGAACGGCGACCCGGTGACGTTGGCTTATATGTTTTCACTGCCATGGATTCAATGACCTCTCAACATAGGGGCGATGGATGATCGCCCTGACCTTGCTCTTATCCTTCAAACAGCGTTAACTTCTCGCCCTCTTTCAGGGTGATAATCGCCTTCTTCGAATCGGGCCGCTTTCCTGAGAATCGGCCCAGTCGCTTTTCTTTCCCAAGAATATTAACAATGCGGACACTCTCCACCTTGACATTCAAGGTCTCTTCAACCGCCCGCTTGACCTCACTTTTATTCGCATTCGGCCGGACGATAAAACAGTACTTGTTCTGCGCCTCGCGAAGCTGCGTGCTCTTTTCCGTCAAGACGGGACGGACAATAATATCATGCCGATTCATGGATTCCCCACACCTCTACCAGCCTTGCGACATCCCGGCGCGTAATGACGACCGTATCCGCCAGCAGGAGATCATAAACGTTCAATTGTCGAACTTCCATCATCTTGACCCGAGGGAGATTGCGGGCCGCCCGATCGAGGTTCTCCTGGATTTGCGAAACGACCAGGAGCGTATTTCCCTGTAGACCGAGCCTCGCAATCAGGTTTGCCATCGCCTTCGTTTTCGGCTCGAAGATCTCCAGATCTTCCAGAATAAGCAGCTTTCCCTCTTGCACCTTCGAGGAAAGAGCCGAGAAGAGCGCCTTCCTTGATTTCTTTTTAGGGATATCGTATTGATACGAACGAGGGAGCGGTCCAAAGGTGGTTCCGCCGCCCCGCCAGATGGGCGATCGATTCGATCCTGCACGGGCCCGCCCGGTCCCCTTCTGCTTCCACGGTTTCTTTCCGCCGCCGCTCACAAAACCTTTGGTCTTCGTCGAGGCCGTTCCCTGGCGCATCGAAGCCTGCTGCATTTGGACCACCTCATGGAGAAGAGACTTTGAAACCTCCGCGCCAAAAATCGGCTCGTCCAGGGCGATGGTCCCCGTTTTTTCATTTTGGATATTTTTTACATCTACTTCAGGCATGGTTCCCTCAAAATTGATCTATTTCTTCTTAGCCGGTTCAGCCTTCTTTTTGACCTTCCCCCGCTTCGCCTTATGGATCAGCACCAGCCCCTTCGGGCTCCCGGGAATCGACCCCTTCACGAAAACAAGGTTTTCCTCCGGGCGGATCTCAACAACCTCCAGCCCCTCGGTGGTCACCTTTTCATTTCCCATATGCCCGGGCATTCCCTTGTTCTTCCAAACGCGGGAAGGAAAGGAGCTCGCCCCGATCGACCCCGGACGCCGGTGAAACATCGAACCATGCGTCGCAGGACCGCCTCGATAGTGGTGCCGCTTCATCACACCCTGAAAGCCCTTCCCCTTTGAAGTTCCGGTCACATTCACGAACTCCCCTTTTTGGAAGATCTCCGCCGTGATGACCTGACCGACACTGAGCCCGCTGAGGTCTCCTTGAAACTCCCTGAGCACCCGGGCCGGGGACACATTCGCCCGCTTGAAATGCCCTCGCAGAGGATTGGTCACACGGTGTTCCTTCACCTCATCAAAGGAAAGCTGCGCCGCCGGGTAGCCTTCCCTTTCTACAGTCTTAACCTGAACGACCTTACAAGGGCCGACCTCAATGACCGTAACGGGAACGAGTTTCCCCTCGTCCGTGTAGACCTGCGTCATTCCTAGTTTGTATCCAATCAATCCGTCTACCATCTCACCTACTCCCCACCCAGCCGACCATCTCTGTTTAGAGCTTAATCTCTACATTCACGCCCGCCGAGAGATTCAATTTCATCAGAGCATCGACCGTCTCCGGCGTCGGCTCCAAGATATCGATGAGGCGCTTGTGCGTGCGGATCTCAAACTGCTCCCTGGACTTCTTATCCACGTGCGGCGACCGGAGCACCGTGTATTTATTGATCTTGGTTGGAAGGGGAATCGGACCGGCCACTTTGGCGCCGGTTCGCTTCACGGTTTCGACGATTTCACCCACCGACTGATCAAGAACACGATAGTCATACGCCTTTAAACGAATTCGAATTTTCTGATTCACAACGCCCTTCCTGTATCTGGAGGCCCTTGCGGTGCAGAGGCGCGGTATCCGCGCCGCTCCATCCTCCGATGCCCCCATGCCCTAGCGCTCGCACTGGACAAGCCAGCTGCTCGCTTTAGCTTAGGTTTAGTTTCTCCGCTTCTCTATTTAATCACCTTGGTAATGACGCCGGCGCCGACGGTGCGGCCGCCTTCGCGGATGGCGAATCGGAGCCCTTCCTGCATGGCGATCGGCATGATTAACTCCACTTCCATCGTGACGTTG
>JAHFEM010000463.1 GCA_023248505.1 Nitrospirota bacterium | reverse complement strand
CATGGTTTTCGACCCCTCGCTCCTTCCCGGATTATCCCCCGGCCTTGAACGCCCGATAGAGGGCGTCGGCCTCCCCGACGAGGGAGCGATGGCGCGGCTCCCAGCCGAGCAGCTGTTGGGCCAAGGGGCTGATGACGATCTGATCCAAGGCGAGCGCGTCGGCGAACGGCCCCATCTGCTTTCTGGCTTCTTCCAGCGGCGTCGTGAGCACCTTGCCGTAGCAGCCGGCCGCGGTGCTGAGCGCTTCGGCAATGGCGCGCAGCGTCAGCCGGGAGCCGTCGGTCGCGTTGAAAACCTGTCCCGCCGGCGCCCGCTCTACACAACGGACATATAGATCGGCGAGATCATCCACATGGATCAGCGTCCAATGATTCCGGCCTTCTCCGACGATCCGGACCGCTTTCTCTTTCTCGGCCGACCCCATCAACATCGCCAGGATTCCGGAGGAGCCTCCGTAGACCAAGCCGGGGCGAATGATGCAGGGGGTCACCCCGCGGCCGGCCGACTCCAGAACCATCTGCTCCACCGGGGGACGCCAGGCGACGATCGGCGACGCCTTCTCCGTCGAGGCCGTCTCATCGGCGATCCGGCCGCCGGTGTCGCCCAACACCCAGACCCCGCTGGTATAGATGAAGCGGCTCCGTCCCTTCGACTGCGTGAGGGGATCGAGCACCGCCGAAACCCACTGCTGGTCGATCTTCCCCCCGTCGGAAGACATCTCCGCCGCCGTGTGGACGACGGCATCGACCTCCGCGATCAGCGGAATAAGCGGCCCCGGCTTTTTGATGTCCCCCTCGACCGCCTTTGCTCCGAACCGCTCCACCCACTTCGCCTTCTCCGGCGTGCGGACCAGCGCCGTCACCGTATGCCCCGCCCGGCGGAGCGCCGCCACCACGGCGTTTCCGATATACCCCGATCCACCCGTCACAAAAATTCTCATGCAACCCTCCTCCGTAATCGTATGCCTCTCGGATCACTCACTTCATCTTTTGGATATCTTCTTTCAAGCCGGAGAGGAGTTTCTCTTTCTCAAACCGGATGGCCGCCTCCGCCGGCGGGCCGTCCTTCTGAATCTGTTTTGCCAGGGCGTTGAATTGGGCGTCATGCGCCTCCGCCTGGCGCTTCCCCAATTTTTGAGAGACCGCGTTCCGCAGCCCCGACTCTCCGTAAACCCGGGAATGGGTGGTCATCACTTTGGTCAACGCTCCGGTTTTTTTCCCCTCTTTCCACTTTACAATGGCCTGGTCGAGCGCGGCGCCCATCTCATTGAGCACCTCCATCCAATCCTTGTCGGGAACCTCGGTCAGATTCGCTTCTTTTGGCGCCTTGCCGGTCAAGCTGAAATCGACGGAAACCGCCTCCGAGCCGACCGTGATCGGCCGGCTTCCCGCCTTGATTTCGTCTGCGGCCAGCCGAGGATGCCACGCCTCAATCTGATAGCGGCCGGGCGGCACCTTCGGAAGATCGTATTCTCCATCCTTCCCGACCACCGCATAATACGGCGAGGGAGCCACGAAGACCATCCCCCGCATCCGCGTATGGATCTTACATCGAAGCATCACCGCGCCCGGTTTCTCGAAGATCACCGACTTGATGTCCCCTTGGTTATGCGCCCCGATGTCAAAACGGTTGCCCGGCGTCATCGAGTGGACGTTGTGCATCTCCGTGTCCTGGTTTTCAAAGAAGACCGTGGACCCCACCGTCACAAGGGTAAAAAACGGCTTGAACTCCAGATTCTCCTGGCGGATCGTCGCCTGCTTCGGCGGCACGGGAGCCGGCTTCGGACCGGTCTCTTTCAAATAGACCACCGACCCCTCCCCCGGATCGGAACCGATCCGGACGGTCCCCCGAACCGCGGCCGCCTGCGCGCCCGCCGAGAGGCAGATCACCGCAAACCAAAAAACGAGGCCCGCTATCGCGCCCCGTCGAATCCTTCCCCGCACAACATCTACATTCATGATAACTCCTTTATCCCTGCCATGAAAAGACCATCCGCGCCACAATAATCTTTGCCAGAAAAAAGTTCAAGAGGGGGATGAAAACATCATTGAATCTTCAGCCGATCCAGACGGCCCAAAGGTAAGCCACGGCCAAGCAGAAGTAGGCGACAAAGGAGAGTCCGAGAAGCCACGCCGAGCGGCGGGAAGGGCGGGCCCACGCCGGAAGCTGCGGGGCCAAAAACCGGTGGTTCAAAAAGTAGAGCGCCACGGGGAAGATCACCGTTCCGGCAAATCCAATGACCGCGCTGATGAGAATCAACGGGCCCGGCTGATCGAGGAGCATGGTCAACGAGGTGATCGCCGTCAGGAGGGCCAGAAAAAGATAGTACCAGTAACGCATCGAGCGTTTCTTGCCGGCGGGAAAAAGGACGGTGACGATATCGGCCTGCATCCGGCTGACGGCATCGGCGGTGGCAAGCCAGGTGTCGGTGAGAAACGCCGCCGCGACGATCAGAAAGAGGGTCCGGCCGAAGGCCCCCCAGCTCACCTCGAAGAACCGGCTCTGGACGACGGCCAGCTCGTACTCCTGCGGCAGCAGCCCCTTCGGGAAGAGCAACGCATAGGCGAGAAGACAGGTCATCAGTGTGGTCGCAAGATTGCCGCCGATCCCGATCAGCGCATCGACGGAAAGATAGCGCTCCCACCGGGCCCAATGCGCCCGAGCGTCGGAGGTCTCCTCCGGCAAAAATCCCTCGGCGGTCATCGTCTCCGGCTTTCCGGCCAAGCCGGTGATCCGGCCGACGTGCG
>JAHFEM010000462.1 GCA_023248505.1 Nitrospirota bacterium | reverse complement strand
GCTTGCGATCCACTTCCAAAACGACATCTCCACGGCGCAGCCCGGCCTCGTCCGCCGGACTACCGGTTTCCACCGCGCTAATGACGACGCCTTCGGCCCGCTCCAGCCCCAGGCTCTCGGCGATCTGGGGTGTCACCTGCTGAACGGTTAAGCCAAGTTCCCCTTTCTCTTTGGTCGAGGCGACCACCTCCTCCTCCTTCAGCTCCCCGACCGTGACCGTGAGCGTGATCTCCTTCTTATCCCGCAGGACCTTCAGGCGGACTTTTTTATCCAGCGGAGTGCGGGCCACTATGATGGGAAGATCATTGGACTCTTTGATCTCCTTGCCGTCAAACTCGGTGATGACATCTCCCACCTTGACTCCAGCCCCTTCCGCCGGCCCACTCTTGGTGACATCGGCCACCAGCGCGCCTCTCGGCTTATCTATTCCAAGAGATTCCGCGATCTCCGGAGTCACTTTCTGAATGAGCACGCCAAGATAGCCACGGGTCACTTTCCCCTTCCCTTTGAGTTGGGGGAGCAGTTCCTTGACCAGGTTAATGGGGATGGCAAAGCCGATCCCGATATTGGTTCCCGATCTGCTATAGATCGCCGAGTTTATCCCTACCACCTCGCCGCGCAGATTGATCAGGGGCCCGCCGGAGTTTCCCGGGTTGATGGAGGCGTCGGTTTGGATGAAGTTGTCGTAAGGCCCGCCGATGTGCCTTCCCTTGGCGCTTACGATGCCGGAGGTGATCGTGTTGTCCAAGCCAAAGGGGTTGCCGATGGCCATGACCCACTCCCCGACCTCAAGCCGATCTGAATCCCCCAACGAGGCCACCGGGAGACTCTCTTTGGCATTAATCTTGATAACGGCGATATCGGTCTTTTGGTCCCTGCCGATGACCTTGGCCTCAAATTCCCTCTCGTCCGAGAGCTTTACGACGATTTTTTGCGCGTTCTCCACGACGTGATTGTTGGTGAGAATGGAGCCGTCTCTGTCGATGATGAAGCCCGACCCGAGGCTCCTCTGGCGAGAGGGACCGCGGGGCGGCGGACTGCCGAAAAACCTCTTCCAGAATTCACCGAAAGGGTCTTCCTCTCCAAAAGGGCTCTCAAACCTCTGACCCCCCTCACTGACTTGAGTCGTAGAGACGTTGACGACGATGGGCTTCAGCTTCCGCGCCAGCGTGACAAAGTCCGGCAATCCCTGAGGCGCAGGGGCAGGTTGGACTTCCGTTGCTTCGGTGCTTCCCCATAGATTGATCAGCCGCGCGCCGGAGAACCAATCCAGACCCCCGCTCATTCCCACGCCGATCAACAAGGAAACCAACGCCACAATGAGCAATCCCTTCACCCCTACTTGCCTGTCCATAATTCTGTTATCTCGCATCAGAGACTCCTATTTCTTTTTCACCGCTTCTACGTATCTCATGCGCAGGTCGTAGAGAATATCCTCCATGAGCTTTTCTTCTCCACGGTCGAGATTGCCCCGGGTCCTTTCCCGCAACATGCCGATGATATCAATCATCTGTTTGGCCACCGCGAAATCGCCTTCCACCTTCCCCGTCAAAGGATCTGGAATCTCCCCAAGGTGCATCAGCGCCTGCGTGCTGAGACTGATGACAAAGGTCGAGAAGTTGATCTCGGGCAGCGGCTCGTCGGATCCCTTTTGCTCTTCGCTGGGTTCGCCGCTCGTTCCTCTTTCAGCCGCCTGCGGGGGCGGCTCCACCTTTTCGGCTGTCTCCCGCGGCTCTCCGGTCTGGGGCGAGAACCTGCGCCGGTCTTCGACCCTGAAACCTCTATCCTCTCCACCCTCAGCCATAGAGTCTCCGAGCAGCAAGTAGAGAGAGAATAGCCGAAAAGCTGCTATCTATGCGGGTGGCGAGCCATATCATTTTGCTACAAAAATCCTCAACGGGTCATGGCGCGGAGCCGTGCGATCCTCTCCTCGATTGGCGGATGAGTGCTGAAGAGCGTCAGGAACGATCCGCCCGAAAAGGGGCTTACAATAAACATGTGAGCGGTCTCGGGGCGCGCCTCCATCGGGATCAGTTGGCTGGCGCGAGCGAGCTTTTCCAGGGCCGAGGCCAGAGCGAGCGGATTGCCCAGGGTCCTCGCTCCGCTGGCGTCGGCAAGAAACTCCCTCGAACGGGAGATGGCCATCTGAATAATGACAGCCGCTATGGGGGCCAGGATAGACATCAAGATCAACCCCAGGACTCCGCCACCTCCCTCCTCATCTCTCTCCCTCCCCACGCCGAAAATTGCCGCCCACCGGGCCATGTTCGCAAGCATCATGATGACCCCGGCAAGCGTGGCCGCGATGCTGCCGATGAGGATATCACGATTCTTAACGTGGGAGAGTTCGTGAGCCAGCACCCCCTCCAGCTCTTCCCGATTCATGACCTGCAGAATTCCTTCTGTCACCGCCACGACCGCATGCCCCGGGTTCCTACCGGTAGCGAAGGCGTTGGGAGACTCGGACGGAATGACATAGAGGCGAGGCATCGGGAGCTGCGCCTTAAGGGCGAGGTTTTGAACAATGCGGTAAAGCTCCGGCGCCTCATCCAATCCCACCTCGCGCGCCTGGTACATGGCAAGGACGATCTTGTCCGAAAACCAATAGCTCCCGAAATTGAGCAGCAGAGCGAAGAGAAACGCGATCGCCAAGCCCTGCGACCCGCCGAAGAGTTGCCCGACGCCGAGGATGATTCCCGTCAATAGGCCCAAAAGGAGCGTTGTCTTCAAGGAGTTCGCCATCTCTCATTCTCCTTTACGCAC
>JAHFEM010000461.1 GCA_023248505.1 Nitrospirota bacterium | reverse complement strand
TTCCGCATTTTCAGCTTGCCGGCCATCGGGAGGAGAATCAAGTTCGCCGTCAAGACGCCGTAAACGGTCGCCACGAAGGCAGTAGCGATGCCGCTCCCCAGCTTGGTCGGATCGGCCAGGTTTTCCATGACATGGATCAGCCCCATCACCGCCCCGATAATGCCGAAGGTCGGACAATACCCGCCGGCCACCTCGAACAGTTTCGCCGCCATATTGTAATGCTCCTCGCTATACGACAGGTCCACTTCAAGGATCTCTCGAAGGGTCCTTGGCTCGGTCCCGTCCATCAAGAGTTGTAGTCCTTTTTTGAAGAAAGGATCCTTCACCCCTTTAATTTTAGCTTCCAAGGCCAATATTCCCTGCTTACGGACGATGTTGGCATACTCCACGATCATCTCTATGAAGACGACTGAATTGTTATTGGGCGACTTTAGGACAAGCAGCCCGAGTTTCATCGCCTCCAGAAATTTGGGAAGAGAGTACTGAACCATCACCGCCCCGGCGGTGCCCCCCAATACGATAATCGCCGCCGTCAACTGGAGGACGGAGCTGAGGTGCCCCCCCTCCAGGTGCTGCCCGCCGATCAGTGAGGCCATCGTGAAAACAACCCCGACAATTGTAAGAATATCCATGGTCTTTACTCAAAGGTTAAAAGCCTGCAAACCGGTCTCCGCCTGCCCCGATCCGCGCTTAATCCGGAGGGTCTTGAGTCTCCGCCAACTTTCCCTTTAACCTCAGGATCGCTTGGCTGTGGAGCTGGCAAACCCTCGACTCCGTGATTTTTAGAACGCGCCCGATCTCCTTCATCGTCAATTCTTCCTGATAGTAAAGCGCGACCACCTGCCGCTCTTTGGTTGGGAGCTTCTCGATCGCCTTCACCAATGTTTCGCGGACATCTTTTGAAAGAAGGGAAAGGAGCGGGTTTTCGGCCCGCGAATCGACCAGAGATTCGATCAAGAGACGTTCCTCTCCATCTTTCAGTCCGAGATCTTCGAGACTCAACAGGGAAGCCGCCGTGGCTTGTGGGAAAAAGGCGTCAAATTGTTCGGGGTCCATGTTCAGTTCTTTTGCCACTTCATCTTCGGAGGGCGCCCTTCCGAACCGTTTCGCGAGATTCTCGAACGCCTTTTGGACCAACCCGATCTTTTCGCGCACGGAGCGGGGAATCCAATCGAGCGATCGGATTTCATCCAACATGGCGCCTCGAATCCGAAACTCGGCGTAGGTCTTAAACTGAACCTCTCTCAACGGGTCATACTTTCCGAGTGCGTCCATCAATCCGATCACCCCCGCATTAACCAGATCGTCCACATCCAGAGAAGGGGGAAGGCGAAACGCCAATCTCTGAGCCATATACCGGATGATCGGCGCGAATTCCGAGATCACCCGGTCGACCTTCCCCGGATCGGTCTTGGAGGAGGAATCCGGCTCAGACATGTTCATGCTTCAAGCTCTCCCCGGCTCGGAGAGGGGGGCGTGACCCAGCATTTCGGAATCCTGAGAAAGGATCTTCCTCCAGAGAAACTGCACGTTTCCTTTGGGCGCCGAACTGGCCGGCCATTGAATCATCTTTTGAGCCAATCCGGTAAATCCAACGCTCGACTTCGCCTTGGGATAAATTTCCACAACCGATTTCTGCTGAGAGACCGCCATCCGGAGGTAATCGTCGTGAGGAATAAACCCGATGTAGTCGATCGCGATATCCAGGAATCGCTCGGCCGCCAAGCTGAGCTTTCGATAGACCTCTCTCCCCTCATTTTCGTCGCGGGCCAGATTGACCAGGAGCTTGAACCGTTTCTCCCCATGCCGTTTTGACAGGACCTTCATGACGGCGTAAGCGTCGGTCAAGGAGGTCGGCTCCGGCGACGCGACGACAATGATTTCCTGCGCCACCGTACTGAAATAGAGGACATTGGAGGAAATCCCCGCCGCCGTATCGATTAAAAAAATGTCGATTTCCTGCTCCAGCCGGTCGAGCTCCGTCAAGAGGATGAGCTTCTGCTCCGGGGTCAGGTGGGCCAAATCGGCCGATCCCGATCCGGCGGGAAGAATCTGAACGCCGCAAGGCCCCTGCGAGATGACCTCTTGAAGACTCTTTTGCCCGAGCAGGAGATGCTCAAGGGTATATTTCGGAACGATTCCGAAGAGCACATCGATGTTGCCGAGAGCGATGTCGGCGTCCAAAACCAGCAGCCGCTGTCCCAGGTTGGACAAAGCAACCGCCAGATTGACCACCACGTTGGTCTTCCCCACCCCCCCTTTCCCGCTCGTGACGGCGATGACTTTGGGCCGCCGGCCTTCGGCGAGTGAAAGCGGTCCTGCCTGATCCCTCAACGTTTTTGCTTGATCCATGTCTCTCCTTGTGTCTGTCCATCCACCTCTCACGCTGACGGGAACAGGGTCCCCTTCAGAGGAGGGCGGAGGTCTATGAGGCCTTCAGTTTAATACCAAATCGGTCAATCGTTTCGGGGTCGCCTGCTCAATATCCTCCGGAACCCTTTGTCCCATCGTTAAATACGAAACCGGCTTTCCCTTCTTACGGATCGCGTTAAAAAGGAGGCCGTACGTCCGTGTTTCGTCCATTTTTGTAAAGAGAAGGTAATCGATCGGAATCACGGAGAAGCGGTCGATGATGTCACCCAGATCGGTCTCTTTGGTGCTGGAGGACAACACCAAATGGGTCTCCACCGGCAGTCCCATCGTCCCAAGCTCTTTCAGCTCGTCCACCTGCGACGCATTGAGGTGACTTCGTCCCGCCGTATCGATTAA
>JAHFEM010000460.1 GCA_023248505.1 Nitrospirota bacterium | reverse complement strand
TACCGTCGTTTCCCTTGTCGGAGTTCTCACGGAAATAGGCCGCAATTCGGAGTTGAAGCTGGATCGCCTCTCCCTCCTTGGCAGAAGAAGAGGTCAGCACCAGATTCTCGATGATCAAGAAGTAGCGCGACTGCTCCAATCCATAAATCAGATTCCGGATATCCCGATAATTTCCCCTGACATTAAATGAAATCAGCACCCTCGTCAGTCCCGGCACGTCGGTCTTTTCCGGCTGATACGAGATGGCGGGAATCGAGAGATGGCGCGCCGAAGCCGACTCGGATACGAACGAAACCAGCTCCGGGAGCTTGATCTCCTCCGGAAGGCGCTGATGGAAGAGGATCAACTCTTCCTGTGTCGTCTTCAACGCGGTGAGCTGACCGATTTTAGGCCGCTCCGACTTCCAAGCGGTCTCTTTGGCGACAATCTCTTTCTGGAGGGGGACCACCATTGAGGCATGGAGAAAGAAAAAGAAGGCTGCCAAGAGGGCAAACAACACTAAGTGCCGGCCAAAACGGGCAACAAACCCTCTGCCTGGGAGAATCATACCCCTCCTCTCCTGGCATTGTACTTAAATCGGATGGAGAAATTCACCCCCTTTTTACCGCCCATCTCAATATCTTCCTGCTGCATTAAGAAGGCATCTTCAAAGGGGTCCTTCTGAAGGCGTCCAACAAATTCCGTGACCTCTTTCAGGGAGGGGGCGGCCCCTCCCAGAACCACTTGGCCGCTGTTGAAATCCGGCTGAATCCGGGCGACGGAGAGATTTGAAGGAACCCGGTTCTCCAGATCGGACAGGAATGAGGTCCAAGAAAAGCTCTTTTGGCGAAGGAGCTGGTTGATCAGTTGAATCTCCTTCTGCATCGACTTGATCGCATCCTCGGAAGTGTTCCGTCCCATCTTCCCGATCTCTTGTTGGATCTGCCGCTTTTCATTCAGCACGCGGCCGATTCGCGCATCAAAGGCCGCTTCGCTCTCCTTCATCTCATAAAACTGCCTCAGATCGATTCCGATGAGGACGATCAGAATCATCATCCCGAGATAAAGACTCAAGAGGATCATCCTTCGCTTGAGGTAATCTCGTGACGCGAGATTGATATTAAATCGGTCCAACAGGCTATCCTCCGACTGCGGCGGCGGCCGCTGAGATCATACGCAGGGTCCATTCGGGAGACTCGGGAACAGAAGAAGGGGCGGACCGGATCACTTGGGACGGCTTCAGGAAAACGGGGGTTAAATGGAATACCTCCTGAAACCGGGCCTCCATTTCCGGCGAAGTCCGTTCGAGCAAGAGGAAAAGGTGGGTTAAATTTTGAAGGCGATTTTCCCCTCCATCATAAAAAGAGAGGGAATGATCCAATTCTTCAAGAAGAAAATCGTCCGAGTCCTCCGCGTCATTCTCCTTTTTAGGACATTCCTTCACTCGAATGAAACTTAAGTGGCCTCGATCGAAAACCAAAATCGTCAAACTCTGGTCGAGAAGACAAACGAAAATCAGGTGTCCCGCCTCGCCCGCCGTCCGCGTCATCAGCGGCCGGAACAAATTGAACAGGTAAAAAGAGGAAGGGGCAATCTGCCGGGTTTCAATCGGATACGCTGCATCGAGCGATTCGTATTGCTCGATCACCTCTTTCTTCACCGCCGTTGCGAGGACCTTTGTGCGGTTCGGGCCACGGGCAAGCACATGATACGAAAAACGCGATTCCCCCAATGGATAGAGGAAGGTCTTCTCCATGTGCCATTGAATTAACTTCTCAAAATCTTTCTGCCCCTTGGGAACCTGCTGGAGATCGAGCAGCAGCATCCGGACCGCCGAATCGGGCAGGGCGAGGGTCAGGTGCCGGATGCGGGGGAAGCGATCCAAGATGGAACGGACCGATTTTCTCCATCGATCGATTTGGAGGATATTCTTTTCCACGGGAGAGGGGCGACACACCCCCTCTTCCAGCGCCTCGACGGCACAGTGTCCAATGTCCAACGACTCACCCCGCTGGACCGCTGAAGCCAGCGAGAGATGGGTCGGGCCGATCGACAGCCCAATATGACCACGGCGGAAAAAACCCATTTAAACTCCAAGTGACGGTAGGCGGAAAGTGAAAGGGGGAACGAAAAGAAATTTTCTTGTGTCTTTCCCCCTACCCCTCCCGTATTTTCATACCCTACTGAATAAACGTGACCCGGTTGATCTCTTTGAGGGTGGTCTCCCCTTTGAATACCTTTTCCAGGGCCGCCTGACGGAGCGTCGTCATCCCTTCCTCCAGTGCGGCCCGGCGGACCTCGGAGGTCGGGCGCCGCGCCAGGATCACCTCCCGAATCGTATCGGAGAGATTGAGAAACTCGGTGATCGCGGCCCTCCCTTTGAACCCGGTCCCATTGCACTCCGGACACCCCTTCGGAAGGGAGAAAAGCCGATCGCGATACTCCGCCGGGTTGAGCCCCGAAATCTCCAATAGCGCTTCAGGAAGCGGGGCCTGCTGCTTACAGGCCAAACAGAGGGAGCGCACCAGCCGTTGGGCCAAAATACAATTGAGGGAGGAGACGAAATTATACGGCTCGATCCCCATGTTGACGAATCGCCCGATCACGTCGAATGCATTGTTCGCATGAACCGTGGTGAAGACAAGGTGACCGGTCAGCGCCGACTGAATGGCGATATGGGCCGTCTCTGCGTCCCGGATCTCCCCGACCAAGATCTTATCGGGATCGTGCCGCAAGATCGACCGGAGCCCCCGTGCAAAGGTCAGCCCTTTCTTTTCATTGACCGGGATCT
>JAHFEM010000459.1 GCA_023248505.1 Nitrospirota bacterium | reverse complement strand
CGCTTTCAACACCTCGCTCAACGGCACCCCTTCGGGGGACTCGCGGCTCTGCACCTCGACCGACAGCTCCGCCTCCGCCAGCTCGACATGCAGCGGCGCCCCCGTCACCTTCTTGATCGGCACCACCCCCGCGAGCAGTTGCCGGCTGATCGGGTGATCAATAAAGGGCCGGAGCGGTTCGAGATCTTTTCGTGTGAAGATGTAGCGTCCTGCCATTGAAATCTCCTTCATAAAGAGCTTTCAGCCGTCAGCTTTCAGCTAAAATATTTTATAATTTCGCTGACGGCTGATGGCTGACTGCTGATCGCTTCATTTAATCAAAAACTCTTCTTCAACTCCAAGACCGTCAATCGCATGTTCACCAGCTCCACGGTGAAACCGTCTTGGTCGACCTTTGCAAAAAGCTGAACCGACGTCGGGACGAAGCTGTTGGGGACAAAGAGGAACGTGGTGTCGCTGTTGACGAAGAGCATCTGGATCGGAATCTCGACGTTGGTCTGCTTCCGCCTGAGCGGGATTTGCATCGCCTTGTCCTGAATTTTCCCTTTGTCCGGCTCGGTCGCCGGATTGGTCATCTCGTCGTTGTAGAAGGCGGCCCGGACTTCCAGATGCGAATTGAGCGGGACCGCCCCGGTGAGAAAAAGCTCCCCCGACCAGAAAACCAAAAACTTGCTCCCCTTCGAGGCGGGAGGAAGCGCGATCCCTCCCAAAAAGTGATCGGTATCCTTCCCGGTAAACGCGGAAAGATCGGGGAGCGGTTTATCGACCGTGGACGCATTTCCGGCCCGCTGCCGTTTGTCGAGGATATCGAGGATTTTGTCCGGCTCGGGCGCATCGCCGTCGCGGGCGAAGATGGCGAGCGGCGCATAAGCGTGGCGCACGCCGTGCGCAAGGATGAAGCTCAACGGCTCGATCCGGGTCTCCGGATTGATCCCCGACGGCTCGTCCCCGGCAAGAAAGCGGGTCTTGAAGATCCAATAATCGCCGCGGCGCATCTGCTTGCCTCCAAATCGGATCGCCACACCGTCATTCAACGGGATCGCTTCGGAGATCGTCGCATCGGCGGGGTCGGCCTCGATCGGAACCTTGAAGGCGTTCCACCGTTGGATCTTCGGCCGATCGTCCATCGAGAAGCTGGTGAAGTTGGGCACCTTCGACGCCGCCGGCAGCAGCAAGAGCTGTCCCCCGACCGGGTCGTTTAAGGTGACGACGTTGCCGAAGATCGATTGAATCTGGTGCATCTCGCTTCCGAATTCCTTGGAGAGGAGGATCAGGTCCCCCGGATGAAACGCCGAGGCATCTTCCACGACGACTTTCCTCGATCCCGCCGGGATCGGCTCGATCACCCGCCCGATCGTCGCGGCGTTCTCCTCCGACCAGCGGAAGGTCGCGACCCCGATATCCCCCGCCGTATCGATCTCAATCCGGTAGAGCCGATTGGCTTCGCCGGTATAGACCCCTTCGGTCGCGAGCGTTCCCTTTCCGATCCCCTCTCCTTCCGGAAGGCCGCCCCCCTGATTGACCCGGACGCGGTATTTGACCTGAAGGCGGGTCGTCGTGTCGGGACCGCCCAAGGCGATCTCCCGGATCTCGGGATCTTCGACATAGGTCACCGGCTCTTCCCAGACGTCGAGGTAGGCGGTGTCTTTCCGGATCTGTCCGGGCGGGGGCGGGGCCAGCGCCGGGTCGTTCGGATCGGCCTGCTCGGAGTAAAGGGTGTCTCTGATCAAGACGCAGGGAAGCCCCGCGACATACATCCGGCCGGCATTCTCAATGCTCGGATGGGTAAACTCGAACTGCGTATTCATCAACTCCAGAAAATTTTCCAGTCCGTCATCTCCGCCCCCTCCGCCGCCCCCGCCCCCGCCGCCCTGATCGAGCTGGCCGAACATCCCGAAGAGGGAGAAGATCCCCAAAAACTCAGAGAACTCGGAGCCCCGGATGATGAAGTTGTTGACCCCGATCGTCTCCAGGAGGTTTTCGCTGGCAATCCGAAGATCGTCGAAATCCCACACCAGCGGGTTCGTGCCGTCCTGATAGACCTCGAAACCGTATTTGCGGATCTGAGTGAGGTCGGCGGGCGTTCCCGTCGGGAGCTCGAATTTGACGAGCGCGGCGATGAGATCGGCCGGATTGAACGGCGGGAGGGGGGGCGGCGGCGGGGGAGGATCGAGCACCGCCAATGTGAGCGCCTGGGTCGCCTCCAGCCCGTTGTTGTCGACCGCCTTCACGGTAAAGTTGGAGGTCCCGACGACGGTCGGCGTCCCGCTGATCTTCGCGCTCTTCGAACTGTCGCCGGTGCCCGACGCCGCCAAGGTGAGCCCGGTCGGCAAGGTCCCGGCGCTGACCGACCAGGTGATCGGCGTCGCGCCGCCGAAGCTGAAGATCGACCCGTTGTAAGACTGGTTCCGGCCCGCGTCGGGAAGCGCATCGGTGGTGATATGAAAGCGCACGTCGAGGGGGGCCGCAAATCCGGCCACCCACACATCCTTGGCCGCGCCGCTGTTCTGGGTCAACCAAACCGTCCGGTTGCCGTCGTCGTCTTCCAGGAAAAACCGGATCACCCCCGCCGACTGCTCGTTCAACCGATAACGAAAGGTCAGGACCTCATCGGTCGAGAGATCTTTTAAGTTGGTGAAGGTCTGGGTGATCGTGACCGTGCCGGGATGCCCGGAGAGCCTTAAGAACCCTTTTCCCTCGTAGGGACCGTCCTTCCCGATCCGCAGGCTTCCCTGCGGGGAGGAGAGGCCGAAGCCCTGGAGCGACTCCA
>JAHFEM010000458.1 GCA_023248505.1 Nitrospirota bacterium | reverse complement strand
CCTTCGGGCCCGGCGCGCCTATTTGGGGGGTGGGGGCGGGACAGCTTGCGGCGGGGGATTTCAATCGGGATGGAAAGTTGGATCTCGCGGTCGCGGAGATCAACCCGAAAACGGAGGCCGGTTCTATCTCCATCCTGCTCGGGAACGGCAACGGCGCCTTTGGAACCGCCGACTCATTTTTTCCCAGCCTTAGCGGAGGGGGGAAGGCCCCGAACCTCATCGCCGTCGGAGATTTCAATCGGGATGGAAAACTCGATCTCGCAGTGGTGGGAGCAAACTCGAAAACTCAAATCGGCGCCGTCTCCATCCTCCTCGGCAATGGCGATGGGTCCTTCGAGACGGCCAATCCACGATCCCCCCGGTTTAGCACGGAAGGGCAAGCGCCGAATGCGATTGTCGTGGGAGACTTCAACCGGGACGGGAAACCCGATCTGGCGATCATCCATCGCATCAACAGCGATCACCGCGGCTTCAACACCTCCATCCTCCTCAACACCACACCGATACCGACGAAGTAATTTCTTACGGCTGAAAGAGGGTCGCCTCGATCGTCGGCGGGAACTCGTTGTGATTGAGCAGTCCCGAAACATCGATCAGGCCGCTCCCGCCGCGGGTGATCTTCAGCGCCGTATCGATTTTAAAGGTGTTGTCGCCGCTGTTGAAGATCGTTCCCCCAAGGACCGGCCCGCTGAAGGCGCGGCGCGGGGTGGCGATGTTCCAGCGCCCGCTTAGGATCGCGGCCGTGCTCCCCGGCGTCGGGAGCGGTTCGTGATTCACGGCGACCCAGAAGAATCCCGCCGTCGGATTTCCCCCCACCGTCCCCTTGAATGTCCCGGTGAAGATCGCCGCACCGCAGATCGCCTGAGGACAGACCTCGACCCCGGAGATCTCCCCCTCGACCGCCGGCGTCGCCGCTTTCGCGGGAGCGACCGCAATTGAAAGAACCGCCAGCATTGCAAGCAAACAGAACCGTCGTTTCATGTCGGACCTCCTTATGGTGTTGGATCGGTTTACGCCTGGATTGAATTCATTTTGTAAGCTGGCTCTATGATAAATTATTCACCTAGGTGAATAAAGGAAAAATACAGGCGGGGCGGATGGGCCGGGGCAAAAGACCGCTCTTCATGAAGGTCATGCCCGTTCAAATGGTCCGCCGATGAGGGCTGCCCCAAAGGGATCAGCGTTAAGAAAGACGGCTCCCTGGATCCAAACCGACCCGCCCTCCTTCTTCTTTTTTGTTGACAGAAGGCGGAGCGGCGTGATACTTAGGAGTCCTAAGCAATATCGTCCGGGGCGATTTAAATCGGACTTCAGGAGCGCCGTGCGTTACGACGAATCGTTTCCCATTGAAGAGCGTCTCCTCTTCGGCCTGGAGCAGGTGGTCCAGGCGGTCGGGTTCCTCTCGGAGCGCCGCAGCCGGGACTGCGCGCTCAGCGCCCTGCAGCTTCGGATCGTCACGACGTTGCTGAAGAAGGGGGCGAAGCGGACCGTGGGAGGGGTCGCGGAGGAGCTGTCGCTCACTCCGGCGACGGTGAGCGACGCGGTCGCCTCCCTCGTCAGAAAAGGATTTCTCTCCAAAAAGCAAGGGACCGAAGATGCGCGGGTCTCCCATCTCTCGCTCAGTCCGCGGGGCAAGCGGCTCGCCCTTTCGCAGACGGCGCCCGGCGAACTGGTCGATCTGATTCGGACCCTCTCCAAGGGAGAGCGGGAGTCGCTCCTTCTCGTCTTGATAAAGCTGATCCGGGGATTTCAGGAGCGGGGGATGATTCCGATCGCGCGGATGTGCGCCAACTGCCGTTTTTTTTCTCCGAACGCTTATCCCGATTCGGTCAAGCCGCACCACTGCGGCTTCGTGGAGGCGCCTTTCGGCGACCGCGAGCTGCGGATCGAATGTCCCGACTACGCGGCGCCGACCGGTTTGAAAATGTCGAAACAGTAAATTGAATCATGGGGAAGGTTACGGACCAATGAAACGAACCAACAAAAGGAGTCAAGCATGACACGTTTGAGAAAGAAGGTCGCCGCCATCGTTGCGGCGGGTATTTTGATCGGTTGGATGGTCCCGCCCGGCTGGGCGTCGGCCGCCACCGTGAAGGTCGAGTTGACCGCCGAGGAGAAGACCCTTCCGGTCTCCTCCGACGAGAACTTAGAGGCCTGGACCTACAACGGAAAGATCCCCGGCCCGGTCGTCCGCGTGAAACAGGGAGATCTGGTAGAGTTTACGTTGGAGAACAAAGGGGCCCGGCCCCACTCGATCGACTTCCATGCGGCCCGGACGAATCCGGCGTCGAGCTATCGGAGCATCGGGATCGGCGAGAAGCATTCGTTTACCTGGAAGGCCGAATATCCCGGCCTCTTCGCCTACCACTGCGGAACCGCTCCGATGATCCAACATGTGGCGAACGGCATGTTCGGGGTGGTGATCGTCGACCCGGAAAAACCGATGCGAAAGGCGAGGGAGTATGTCCTCGTCCAGAGCGAGATCTATCCCGACGTCCCCGCCATGATGGAAAAACGGCGCAAGCATGTGGTCTTCAACGGCTACGTCAATAAATATGTCGACAAGCCGCTGACCGCCAAGCCGGGCGAGCTGGTCCGCCTCTACGTGGTGAACATCGGGCCGAACAACTTCTCGGCGATCCATGTGATCGGGGGAATCTTCGACGCGGTCTACGAGAGCGGCAATCCGGCGAACGTGGCCCGCGGGGTGCAGACCTGGACGATCCCGCCGGCCGGCGGCGCCGTTTTCGAAATGACCTTTCCCGAAGAGGGG
>JAHFEM010000457.1 GCA_023248505.1 Nitrospirota bacterium | reverse complement strand
GCCGGGAACGGTCTTCCAGGCGATGACCTTGTTGGGAATCCGCTCGGTCACCACCGCATCCCACTCTACCGGGACCCCGGCCGGACCGGCCACCACCCAATGCGTTTGGCTCTCCCCCTTCACCTGGACCTCACGGACGTTCGACATGAACTGGGGGAAGTTTTGGAATTGATCGAAGAACGCGAAGACCTTCTCGACCGGCGCCGCGATATGAATCGTCTTCTGGACATCGACCGCGCGATGCCCCGCGCCGACTCCGACCATCCGCTTCATCGGCATATTCGTGGCGCTTCGCGTGAGAATCCCCAGGCCGATCGTGCCGACCATCGTCCTGAAGAGTCCATCCCGTCTCAAGCCATAGAGGCTCAGCACGACCCCCGCGGCCCCCATCATCATCCTCGCCGTCGGCGACCAATTCTCCTGCATCAATTCGAACTGCTCTGACCGCTGCGCCCCTCCTTGCAGACTCGGGACGTTATCGGCCGTTGGATGGATTTCCAGTCGATTCTCTACCCCGGCGACCCCCCGAACGGAGGAGACGGCGGAGAGAACCGGATCGACCTCCTCCGCCAGGATCGGCCCGGAGAGGGTCACCCGCCCGTTGTCGACCTGAACGTCGATGGCCCTCGGATGAGCGCTCACCCTTCCGATTTTTGCCCGAACCCGCGCCTCCAGCAGCGCGTCGCTCACCTCCTCGCCCTCCTCCGTCATTTTCGAGCGGAGTTCCGAGAGCACCCCGATGATCCGGTGCCGGACATCTCGGGCCGTCGCCTCCATCGCCTCTTCCGTCTTGTTCAACGACCGGACGGCCTTGTCACGGATCCTGGCCCGGCGCCGGTTTCCCATATCGGGATCAAACAGATATTCCAATCCGGCCCCGAGGCCGAGGCCGCCCATCATCGATAATCCCTTATTCATATTCCACCTCCTTATCACATCGCTTCCGAAAGATGATTCTTCAATCGAGAAATCTCTTGTGTGCTCTTTTTGAAAGGATGATATCTCTCCGGTCCCTTACGCCGCCTTCGTCTGCGCTGCGGCCCCCAGGTGGCGAACAAACCAATCGGCCGCCAGCTGCGCCACCTGCTCCAACGCGCCCGGCTCCTCGAAGAGGTGCGTTGCCCCCGGAACGATCCTCAACTCCTTGGGGGCCGTCATCCGGGCAATCGCTTCCTGGTTGAGTTCGATCACCACGGGGTCCTCGCTCCCCACGATCAGCAGGGTCGGAGCGCGGAGCTCGGCGAGCGCCGGCCCCGCAAGATCAGGGCGGCCGCCGCGGCAGACGATTGCGTCGACCGGGTCGGGGCGCCGGGTCGCGGCGATCAGCGCCGCGGCCGCCCCGGTACTGGAACCGAAATAGCCGATGGGAAGAAACCCGGTCTCGGCGGTTTGGGTCAGCCAATCGGTCGCACCGACGAGCCGTTCCGCAAGCAGGCCGATATTGAAACGAAACCCCGCCGTCGCTTGGTCGATCTCCTCTTCTTTCGCCGTGAGCAGATCGATCAGAAGCGTCGCCAGACCGGCCCGATGGAGAATATCGGCGACGAATCGGTTCCGAGGGCTGAAGCGGCTGCTTCCGCTTCCATGCGCAAAAAGAACGACCCCCCGCGCCCCGGTTGAAATCCGAAGGTCTCCTTCAAGCAGAACCCCGGCGCGGATAGACACCGATCGCGCTTCTTCCGAATCGGACCCCCTCGCCGCCCTCCGCTCCTCTCGGCCCGTTCCCCCGATCTCTTTTCGGGCGCGGTCCAACAACGCCAAGACTTCCGCATCCGAGGTCTGATCGAAGTTCCGGTACCAGAGGCCGACGGCGCCAAAATAGGGGGGCGCTTCGAGGCAGATGAGTTCATCGACCTCCCTTCCAAACGCTTGGGCCGTATCCGAAGCGCAGACCGGGACGGCAAAAATGATCCGCCGCGGCGATTCTCTCCGAATCGCGCGGATCGCCGCTTTCGCCGTAACCCCGGTCGCCAGGCCGTCATCGACCAAGAGGACGTCCCGACCCCGAATCTCGGGCGCGGGACGGCCCCCTCGGAAGCGGCGGAGACGGTGTTCCATCTCCGCCTCCTCTTTGGCTGCGATCGCTTCGATCTCCGCATCGGAGATGCCGAGCATTCGGATCGCTTCTTCGTTGAGAACCCGCACGCCGCCCGGCGCAATGGCGCCGATCCCCAACTCCGGCTGCCCGGGCGCCCCGAGCTTTCGTGCGATCATGACATCGAACGGCGCGCCGAGAGCGCGCGCCACCTCATAACCGACCGGAACCCCTCCCCGCGGAAGGGCCAGGACGATCGGGTTTTCCGTTTGGAGATCCCGGAGCCGATCGGCCAGCCGACGGCCGGCTTCCGCTCTGTCTTTAAACCCCATCGCCATGAACTCTTGCCCCCTCTTCTAAAGCCGGCGACGCTGCCGCGGCTGAGCGACGGAAAGCTCACCTCTCTCCTCACCAGGATAGGACTTTAGATTCGCGCAGTTCAATCCTCCAAAAGGCCTATCGGTCTTAGCTGAAAGGATTAGACTCCCTCCAACGGGATCATCCAGAATAATCGGATTGGGCCCGGAGTCGTTTTATTTTATTCTTCGTGCCCGGGTGAGATCCGCTTCCCCTCAAAGAACCCATTATGATACAATCATTAAATTCATTTTTTGCTTCGAGGAGCGAGGATGGCGCAGAAGATCCTGGTGGTGGATGACGAGGCGGATTTAAGCAAGCTGGTGGCGCACCACCTGCAGAAGGAAGGCTTCGAGCCGCTCTGTGTCTGCAACGGCACCGA
>JAHFEM010000456.1 GCA_023248505.1 Nitrospirota bacterium | reverse complement strand
CCTCTTTATCGGGGCGGGACCGGCGAACCTCGCCGGCGCGATCCGACTGGCCCAGCTGCTTGAGACGGCCCCCGACGTGAAAGCCGCGCTCGGCGAATTCCCGATTGCGATCGTCGAAAAAGGGAAATATCCGGGGGCGCATCTGCTGGCCGGGGCGATTCTGAACCCCGTTACGCTGAAACGGCTCTTCCCGGAGCTGAAGGAGGGCCAATTCCCGCTCGAAGTCCCGGTGCAAAAAGAGGCGCTCTATCTTCTTTCCCCGGAGAAGGCCTATAAAGCGTTCCTCCCGCCGACCATGCACAACCAGGGGAATTATGTCATCTCGATCAGCCGATTCGGGCGCTGGCTGGCGGAGCAGGCCGAGGCGAAGGGGGTCTCGATCTTCAGCGAGACGGCCGGCGTCAAGCTCTTGGTTGAGAACGGCGTGATCCGCGGGGTGAAGAGCGGCGATAAAGGACGCGATCGAACCGGTGCGCCGATGGAAAACTTCCAGGAAGGGGCGGAGATCTTGGCGAAGGCGACGGTGCTCGGCGAAGGGGCGCAGGGGCATCTGACGCAGGCGGCGATCGCCCAATTCGGGATCACCCGCCGGAACCCGCAGACCTACTCGCTCGGGGTAAAGGAGATCTGGGAGGTTCCTCATCCGCCGGAAGAGGTGATCCATACGATGGGGTGGCCGCTCCGAGGCGCCAAAAAGTACAACGAATTCGGTGGAAGCTTTCTCTACCCGATGGGGGGAAATCTGATCTCGCTCGGCCTCGTCGTCGGCCTCGGCTATCGCGATGCCTGCACGTCGGTCCACGATCTTCTCCAACGGATGAAGACCCATCCTTTTTTCCGGAAGATCCTGGAGGGGGGCCGCCGGCTTGAGAACGGCTGGGGGGCGAAGACGATCCCGGAAGGGGGCTATTATGCGATCCCCGATCGTCTCCATCTTCCCGGAGGGATGCTGGTCGGCGATTCCGCCGGGCTCCTCAATGTGCCGGCCTTGAAGGGGATCCACTACGCGATGGCCTCCGGAATGCTGGCTGCGGAGGCGATTTTCGAGGCGCTGAAATCAGGAAAAGATCTCTCCGCGCCAGACGCCTTGGCGGGATATGAGGCGGCGTTGCGGGAGAGTTTTATCATTCGGGATCTTCATCGGGTCCGGAACATGCGCCAGGCGTTCGATCACGGGTTTGTGCCGGGAGTGTTGCTCGCGGGGCTGATGACGATCACCGGCGGCGCTTTCCCGGGGTGGCGGTTTAAGGCGCGGAAAGATGCCGACGAACCGCTCCTGTTCGAAAAGAGGGAGTATCCCAAGCCGGATGGAAAATACATCTTCGATAAGCTGACCAGCGTCCACGCCAGCGGGAACAGTAGCCGAGACAACCAGCCGAACCACCTCCGGGTAGAAGTGCATGTTCCCGAGGAGGTCGGGGAGGCCTGGATTCATATGTGCCCCGCCAATGTCTACGAATGGGGGACCGACCCCGAAGGGCGGAAAGTGATTCGGACGAACCCGACCAACTGTGTCCAATGCGGCGCCATCGGGGCCAAAGGGGGCCGCTTGACCCCGCCGGAGGGGGGAAGCGGCCCCCAATATTCTATCACTTAACTAAAATTATCATAAAATCAATGTCTTCTAGGTGTTCCTCGGACCACTGAAAAATTCTTTCTCTCTCCCTCAAGTTTTTCTCAAGAGCTGCCGATAAGAGAGAGTAAGGAGGAACAGAATGCTTTCACCATTAGGGGCTTCTAGTTCAGGTCTCAGCGCCAGCCTCGAAAAGACCAATGCATCGGCGAATAACATCGCCAATCTCAGCACCAATGGGTTTAAGAAAGATGTGGTGCTCACAAGTGAAGGCGTTTCCGGCGGGGTTGTCGTTGAGGTCGAGAAAAGCACGGAGACGGGACCCTTCTACCAATCCACCAGCGGTCAATGGGTCGAAGCCTCCAACGTCGACCTCGCCCAAGAGACCGCCGATCAACTCCTCGCCAAGTATGCCTTCAGTGCAAACCTCGCCGCGATTAAGACAACCGATGAAATGCAGAAGAGCGTGATCGATCTGATCGCGTAAGTTTCAACCCTCAAGCCTTTCCCACATCTCCGTTTAAACTTTTAGTTTTTCCCAAAATAAAGAATCTTTGCTCCGTCTTCGCGCGGATCGATTCCCTCTTTTTCCTTATCGGCTGTACGCTGGGTTGCTACGACACACTCTTGACCGGATTGCGGGTAGAGCAAAATGAATTGCGAAGCGATTCAAGATAGGGTATATAGAAACCACTCCTGTTTTTGGAATCGAGGATAAGGCGATCGAAAGACCTAAAGGACAAACAGAGGGATGAGAGATGAGGCGATTTAGGCTTCTTGAGCCGGAAGAGGAGGAAGTCCAGAAGCAGGATGAGGAACGGCCGCGTCGCTCCTTGAAGGAATGGCTCCGATTTCTCTTCTGGACACTGATCTGGGGAGGAGGGATGATCTGGCTGACACTCGCCATCATGAAGGTATTCCAAGGAAAAGCCAAATACTTTTAAAGTCCTTTCCCGCTCTCATGGGCGAAGCATTTATAATTTCTTTGACGCGGGTCTTTCCAAGCACATTTCTGGTTCCTCCCGATCACCGATCTTTTCAAGGCCCTTCGTTGACTCTTTGTTGCCGTCTCCTCTAAGCTAAAGTAAGCGGGGCGAGCGAGAGTCTCCCCCAACAGAATCGACGGAACTGCCCGCATAGAGGAGAGGGATGTGATCCATTGGCTGAAAGAAGAGGGGCGAAAGGGAGGGGAGATCCTGCGG
>JAHFEM010000068.1:3174-8003 GCA_023248505.1 Nitrospirota bacterium | reverse complement strand
GGCCTTTTCATTTTCTCTGATCGCGCCGCCGAGCGATGGAAAGGCGGCTAGGGGAGGAGTTGCCACTCATCCTTGTCGATCGTTACCTTTTGGCCGGCCTGGATCTGCTTCAGATCGTTGCGATCGAACATGCCGAGGTAGCGCTCGATGCGATCTTGCTCGGTGATCCGGTCCTCTTTCGACTGGCCGCTCGGTAATTTGTACTTTCGAATCAATACTGTCATGGTCCTGGGTCTCCTTGCTGTTATTTCGGAACCGGCGCGAGGCCGGCCCCTGATCGAAAAAGCCTGGATTCTATCCGTATCCAGGGGGGAAATCAAGTCGATTCTTCACCCCCCAGGGCCGGTTTTACCCGCGGCCTCTTACCACTGCTTCGTGCGCTTCTTGAAGTCGGGTTTCCATCCGTTTTCTTTTTTCCGATGAGACTGAAACGGTTTCTTCGCCGACGGTTTCGGTTTGCCGGCGCCGGGGGCGGGTTCTTTCACCTCGAATCCGGCCAGCACCACCTGTGGAATGCGGGAGCCGATCAGCCGCTCGATATCGCGAAGACTGCCTCGTTCCGCGGGAGCCATCAGCGAGATCGCATCCCCCGTTCCCTTGGCGCGGGCGGTTCGCCCGATCCGGTGGACATAATCCTCGGGCGCCTCGGGTAATTCATAATTGACCACGTGCGTGATCCCTTTGACGTCGAGCCCGCGCGCGGCGATGTTGGTCGCTACGAGCACCTGGATCGACCCGCGCCGGAATTGTTCGAGCGCTTGGGTTCGGGCCCCCTGGGTCTTGTCGCTGTGGAGGGCGGCCACTTTTTTCCCCTTCCGCTCCAGATGGGCGCAGATATCGTTGGCGCGGTGCTTCGTCCGCGTAAACACGAGGACCTGGCTCATCTTTTCCTGATCCATCAGATGCACCAGCAGATCGCGCTTCCGGCCCGAATCGACGGGATAGACCACTTGGCGAATTCCTTCCGCCGGGGTTCCCTGCGGCGCCACTTCGATCTTCTGAGGGTGGATTAAAATTTCGTCTGCCAGCTTTTTGACCTCTCCCGAGATGGTGGCCGAGAAGAAGAGCGTCTGCCGCTGCTTTGGAAGGGCCTTGATGATCGTCCGGACAAACGGGAGAAATCCCATATCGAGCATCCGGTCGGCCTCATCGAGGACCAGCACTTCCAGATTCTTAAAGTTGACGGTTCCCTGGCGCATATGGTCGAGCAGCCGTCCCGGTGTGGCCACGAGAATATCGACCCCGCGGCGGAGCGAATCTTTCTGCGGGCGGATGCCGACCCCGCCGAAGACCACCTCCGTTTTCAATCGAAGGAATCGACCGTAGGTCCGGATGCTCTCATCGACCTGGGCGGCCAGCTCTCGGGTCGGCACCAGCACCAACGCCCGAAGCGACGGGGATTTGCCTTGCCGAAGACGGTGCAAGATGGGAAGGGTGAAGCCGGCGGTTTTTCCGGTGCCGGTCTGCGCACAGCCGGTGAGATCTTTTCCCGTCATAATGGCCGTGATCGCCTGCGCCTGAATGGGGGTGGGGGTATCATAACCTCTGGATTTAACAGCGCGAACAATTTCGGGGTCTAGCCCCATTTCTTCAAATGACATTCTATTTTTTCTCCTGATGGATGAGAGGGACCACCGTCCCTCAACGGCAAGAACGGACTCGGCAGGCATTCCTCAACAGAGAGGGGATCGCGCGCAGGGTGGTTTTTGCCTGATTAGTGAACCGTATGAAGTGTGGGAGTCAATCGGTGGGTTGACGGACCCGCTTCTGAGGAGGGATCAAGTGATAAGCGGATTCCGCCTCGTGGCTCATGGAACTTGGGTTAGAGTACCATACGGGGCGGTGATGCGCAAGGGAAATGTTTCGGGGGCGATGTGCTCTGCCGGTGAAGGGATCGGCGGACCTTCACGCCTGAGCGGGGATTCCTTGGAAATGCTGGCTCGTCCAGGTGAGCGCCGTCATGTAACGTTCGGGGACCACCGCCTCCTCAATGCCGATCTTCTTGGCCAGGGCCTCGAACTCCGTCCAGTTCGCTTCCAGGTAGGAGAGGCAGAGCCTGTAGGGATCGCGCAACGGGCTTTCTTCTCCGAGCAGGGTGCTCTTGACGTCCTGCGCAATCGGCATCTCCTTCAGGACATCGGCCATCGGCCGATCGACCAGGGCGTCGATCAGCGAGAACATTCCCATCAAGAAGAGATCGTCGGTCCGGTGGCCCAACCGGAGCGGCTCCGCGAGCAGTTCCAGGAACCGGCCCCGCAGGGTCGCTTGAAAGACCAGCTCGTTCGGTTTGTCCTGCGCCAGCCCGGCGAGCGCGGCGAAGGAGACCCACTTTTTGAACGCATTTTCTCCCAGCATCATCAGCGCATGTCTGATCGACTGGATCTCGGTCGAAAAGCTGAAGTAAGCCGAGTTGATATAGCGGAGGAGCTTGTAGGCGAGCGACATCTCCATCTTTAGGATTTTCTCCACCCGGTCGAAATCCATGTCGGCCCGCTGGGTCTCTTTCAAGAGTCGAACGTAATTGAGCTTAAAGCCGGGGATCTCCTTCCCGGTGACCAGGACCGGCTTGCTGAAAAAATTTCCCTGAAAGAGCTGGCCGCCGACCGCCATCGCCTCCTCAAAATCGGCCCGGCGCTCCAGCCGTGCAGTGAGCAGTTGGGCGCCGCGCGGCAGACGGGCTCTGATCGTTTTATCTTCCTTGGCCGCGCCGGTTCCATTGATCTTCAGAATGTCTGCCAGCGCCAGCAGCGGGGCCTGCTGCGGCAGCAGGGCGGACTCTCCCAACACAAGGGGGTAGCCGGCTTCCTTGAGCCGCTTGCAAGCGTCCAGCACCTCCGGATCGGGGGCCATCTCCTCCAAGAGTTCGATCGCGACCCGGCCGTTCGGGAGAAAGGTGGCGACATCTTGCAGCAGCAGGTTGCGGGTGAGCGGAACGTAGGCCATCTTCTCGCCGCTGACCTCGTCGATTCCCAGGATATTCAGGGCATCGGCGACTCTGGAAGCCGCCTGGTCCGGACTGAGCGCCCCGACGATTCCGCCGAGGCCGTCTCGAAAGAGAATCTCATAGCCGACCACCTCCTCCATCCGATTGAAAATCGGATGTCGCACCAAATAAATGTTCATCGTTCCCTCCCAGGGTCGATAATAAAAATACCATTGAAGTCAAGAACGGTCAATAAGGGGGGCCGGGTCTTCTGTCCGGGAAGCCGCGCAATGGCGGGAGGTTCGCGCGTCCGCAGGGAGGGGTCGAACGGAGTCGAAGGACTTACGGAACAGGAAGCAGTTGAATCACTTTGTTTTCGGCGTCGACCAGCGCCACGTTCCGAAGGCCGGCCTCTTTTTTTATTTCAATCAGGATGAAAGGCCGGGTGATGACGGCGGCTTGGAATTCATGGGAGGGAGGCTCCTGCACGCCGATTTTGACCCTCACGGTTTCTTGGGCGCGGGTCACTTCATCGACGGTCATCCGATATCCCGCCGACGGCTTCTCTCCCAGCGAGACAAAGACCACGAGCGAGGTCTGAAAATCGATTTTGGGCGGGGCCGGTGGGGGAAGGCGGTCGGAGTGGATTTCCGAAAAGAGCTTTTCAAACGGCGCCGCTTCGGCGATCAGATCGAAATGAAGGGGGGGGAACGGCTTTCCGGAGGCGCTTCCTTGATCGATGACGGTGTAGTTCACCGCCGTCGCGGCGCAAGCGCATAAAGCCAGCAGAACCGCCCAGACCGCCCAAACGATCTTGGGTCCTCTCCGATCGAGCGCGCCGCCCCGGGCCGAAGCCGTCGAAGGGAAAAATCTCAATGCAGCCGCCTTAATTTTTTTCCTCGGACCCCTTTGCGTTCCGATGGGGTGTTTTGGGGCGAGGCGAGCTCCCCCACGAGAAAATCGATATCCGGCCGGTCTTGTCCGGGCGTCACGGTGACCGGTTCCGGGAAGGATCCGCAGGCATCTTCGATATCGCAGATCGTCCCGTCATCGTCCCGATCGGTGCCGGCGGCAATGATATAGGTTCCGCCCGGCGTCTCCGGGATCGTAAAGGCATAGTTTTGCCCGAAGGTTGTTTCCGTCTCCTGCACCGTCTCGAACGTCTCCGGATCGATCACCAGAACGAAGACCGTTCCGACATTCCCCGCCGTCGGCCCGCCGACTTTCATCTCCACTTGGATCGTCGCGGTCGGGCTCCCCTGACCGGCGTCGGTCGCGATCGTGATGGTCGCCGTGTAGACTCCGTCCGTCAGGCCGGATCGATCGACGGCGGCATTGACCGTCAACGGGGCTGTCCCGGAGGAGGGGGTCACGGTCAGCCAGTCGGCGTCATCCGTGATCGCCGTCGCCTGAAGGGTTCCGATGCCGGAATTGGTGATATCGATCTGGAGGGTGTTGATGAAATTGCTGAAGTCGAACGAGGCGGTGGAGACGGTGAGAATCGATCCGGTGGGGGTTGTTTGGGCCCCGCCCCCCGGGACCGCTTTGGCGACGATCACCGCCTGAGCGGCATCGATCAAGCCGTGGCCGTACAGATCGTCCCGGCCGGGGAGCCCGAGATCCCGGGTGATCCGCTGGGCCGTGCTCGGATGCGTTCCGGCCAGGAGCTGGTCGATATCGGCCGGGGTGAGGTCCGGATTGACGGCGAGCATCAAGGCCAGCACCCCCGCCACATGCGGGGACGCCATCGAGGTTCCCTGGTAGAATCGAAAGCCGAATTCGCCGGCGTCATTTCCCAGCGTGCTTAAGACGCCGTCGGGAAAGCCGTCCCCATTGAAATCCGCCGCCGTGTTTCCTCCCGGCGCCGCCACGTCGATCGTCCGTCCGAAGTTGGAATAAGAGGCCT
>JAHFEM010000068.1:0-3164 GCA_023248505.1 Nitrospirota bacterium | reverse complement strand
CCTTCCTGGAGTTGGTGTCGACCGCCGAGACGGAGAGGACCCCCTCCAGCCCGGCCGGCGAAGAGGGGGCGCTGCTGTTTTCATTTCCGGCCGCCGCCACGACGATCACCCCTTGGTTTCTCGCCGCGGCGATGGCGTCTTGCATCGTCTGGCTGAAGCCGGCCCCGCCGAGGCTCATGTTGATAACGCGCGCCGGCTCGGCCGGAACGCTCCCGGAGCTGTTCGACAGGCCGGCGGCGTAGCGGATCGCCTGCGCGATATCGGCATCGCTTCCGCCCCCCGCCCCCAACGCCCGAAGCGGCATGATCCGGGTCTGCCAGGTCACCCCCGCCACGCCGATCCCGTTATCGGTCGCCGCCCCGATCGTCCCGGCGACGTGGGTTCCGTGGAAGCTGCTGCTGATTTTTCGGGGGTCGTCGCCGACATCGGTCGCGTCTGCATCGAGGCCGTCGTTGTCGCCCGCCCTGGCCGGATCGCTGATAAAGTCAAACCCGGAGATCAGCCTTCCGGCCAGATCGGGATGGCCGGGCAAAACGCCGGTGTCGATTACCGCTACGATGATATCGGAGCTGCCGGTGGTCACCTCCCACGCCTGCGGAAGATTGATCAGATTGTAATGCCACTGAAGCGGGTAGTGCTCATCGTTCGGGGTGAGAAAAGCCCTTCGGATGAAATTCGCTTCGGCGTATTCGACGTCGGGGTCTCGCCGCAGCCGCCGGAGGGTGTCCAAGGTCAAGGCTTTGAGCGCATTGGCCTCGCTGTTCGGCGTTTTCAATTTTGATTTCGGACGGCCTTCCCCTTTTTGAAAGCGCGGGGACGGGGCGGCCGCCTGCATCAATTCAACCCCCTCCGGGAACGATTGCTTGGGCGCCAGTCCATGCCGGGCTGCGAAGGGGGCGCTTTTCCGCCGGGCGCCCGACCCTTCCTTCTTCAGCTTGACGATCACCTCGCCCGGAACAAATTCGGCGCCCGGCGGAATCGCCCCCGGCGCCGGGGCGGCGGAGAGGCTGCCGAGAGAGGAAAAATTCAGCAGATACGCGCTCGACCCTTGAAAGGCGAGCACCCCCACCAGAAAATTCCCTCCGGTCGTTTCGATCAACTCCGTGGAGACCAACCCGGCCGAGGCATCGATCAGGGTCCCGGAGGGGTCCATCAGGATCAGATCCAAATCATCGGCGTCGAGATCGTTCGACCCGATGCTCAGGGTGATTCGGACCGGTCCTGCGGCGTTCAGGCTGTAGATATCGGGGACGAGCAGCGGATCTTCATTTGGGATCCTAAGTTGGGAGCCGGCGTCGTTCACGGAGGCGTTTCCCGAGACGGTAAGGGAGCTGGAAACCGCCTGCGCCTGATCGGGGGCGTCGTTCGGTTCCACCTCCACCGTGTTGTTCGGGGGAACGCTCAGCTTGCCCGAAGCGGTCCCGGTCGTCGGCGCGGGTGTCCCGCCGTCATCGTCCTTTCCACCGCCCCCGCCGCCCTTGCAACCGGAGAGGAGCAGGAGTCCGACGAGGAGGACGAGGGTCCAATGAAAAGGTGGAAGCGGTCGGCTGCCCGTCCTGTGGGGGTTAGAGACCGTCATCGGTCGATGATGAACCTTCCGTTGGAAATGGGGACCTAAAATAATCTGCCGGTTCGTTTACGTGAACTGTTTTAAGAGAGTCCATGTTCGCTCGGGTTTGGGTCGTCTTCTCCCTTCCGATTTGTAGAGAACAGGCAGGAGCCAAGCTTTACCGGTCGCGGGTTTTGCGGTGGGGATCTCGCGCCGGGTCGTGTTCGGGGAGGACGTCGCTCACCCACTCTCCTCTTTTCCAGGCGGGGACCGGCGTCTCGCAGTCGGTTTTCGGGACGAACCCGGAGCGCTCCACCCGCTTCATCTTATGAATATAGCGGGGGCAGTTCGGGAAGACTTCGCGCGCCTTCACGCGGACGATGAACTGCGCCTCGGGATAGTCGGCCATCAGCGGATCGTCGGCGTCGATCGTCGCCTCCCCCTGGACCCGCATCCGGGTCTGGTTTTCGAAGTCGATGAAGAGCATTCCGACCTGCCGGGTCGCGGCGATGTTCCCCATCGAAAGGTACATCCCGTTGCCGTCGTAGTTGGGGAAGGCGAGCGTGCGGGGGTCCACCACCCGGACGAATCCCGGCGCCCCCGCTTTGTAAGAGCAGGTGGGATGCCCGCGGTCATCGACCGTCGCCAGGAAGAACATGTCGAGCTGGCCGATGAACGCGGCATCTTCTTCATCGAGGCTGTCGCGGACGATCGCCTCATCGAGCCGGTCGGCCAAACGGCGGGTGTCGAACGCTTCTTGCAACTTCCGGTGTCCCTCGCGATAGATGTCGGACATCGCTTCCTCCTCGGCAATGGGGCAGTGTGAACACGCACGCGCGTCGCATTCCCCGCCCCCTTGGGGCGAGGGTTAGACGCGCGAATACAAATAGATTTTTCTCCTTTCGGGTCGAAGATTCCCCGCTGCTTGCGGCGGGGAGCTTCAATAAGAAATCGGGAATTGAAAATCTTTAACATTCCTGATTCAGGATTAAAGATCGTATATATCAGAGCGGTTCGCGGAAAGCAATGAGGAAACGGGGGGATGGGCGAAGCGCCTTTATCGTGAGGTGGAACCTATTTTAGCAGGGCGCTGCCCTGGACCCGCCGCGGGCTGAGGCCATTTGGAATCTGAAGATGAAAGATGCGAAACCAAGAGCGTTGGAATGGGGCTTTGCCCCAAGCCCCACCGCGGGGGCCGCGTGCCCGGCCCCCTTCGGCTTCCCCGTGCAGCGGGGGTGAACCCCCTGCGCCCCCACGGTCACAACTTGCACAACGCACGGAAGGGCACCGTGGATTGTGCTTCAAACAATCGTGACCTTGTAAGGTCGATAATACGTCTGGATAGGAGTAACGCGGGGAGATCAGGGACATAGAACGTCCACGACGCGCAGGCTCTTCGCTCTTTTATTCTATTCTGATTCTCATTGTACTTAATGTTCTGTGGGCTTCTGCGCCCGCAGCGCATGGGACCCACTGGGGGATGGGTGGAGCCACTGCCAATCAAAACGTCCCACCTACCGAATTAGGTCGCACTGTTTGAGGGGCGATCCGCGCAGCCTTTGCGCGGTCGCGCCGAGTCCGACCGTGGGGGGCCAGGGGGTTTAACCCCCGGTGT
>JAHFEM010000455.1 GCA_023248505.1 Nitrospirota bacterium | reverse complement strand
ACGACCGAATTCATCCAACGCGGGGGTATTGCTCTTCTTATCTTTTTCACGGGGCGCCGTTTTTCTGAGAAGGTTGATCGTCAACTGCCTTGCAGTCAATAAGTTCCCACCCAGGCTACGGACAATCTTTCCGCCAATTCCTTCTTCTTCTCTCAATAGCCCCAATAGAAGATGCTCGCTCCCAATATAGTTATGCCCCAGGAGCTTCGCCTCTTCGACGGCATATTCGATTACCTTCTTAACACGAGGGGTAAACGGAATTTCACCGAACGTCATGGTATTGCTTCCACTCGGAAGGTTTCGTTCCACTTCCAACCGGATCTGTTCCACAGAAAGTCCCATCTTCTTGATGACCGCCAAGGCGACACCATCCCCCTCCCGCAAGAGAGCCAAAACAAGATGTTCCGTCCCCAAGTAGTCGTTCTGATGTCGCTCGGCCTCTTCGCGGGCAAGAATGATAATCTTCCTTCCCCTATCCGTAAATTTTTCGAACATCCTCCCTCCTTCTTCGGGCTAGTTTTTTGGACTTTTCAATAGTTTAATAGAATTTTTAGGATGATTTAACCTTTGATTTTATTGTAACCTCACAGCCCTATGTTGTCAAGGGAATTCCAGGAACAACGCGTTGACAAATTGAGAGAGATGTATTATCAATGGCGCAGAAAATAATGAAAAATACCCTGTCGCATCTCAAAAGTGAAATCGCATTGCTGAATCGGAAAAATCTCCTCCGCAAGCTGGTCCCGGTGGAAGGAGCGGCGTCTACAACGCTTCAGCGCGACGGGAAAGAACTGCTCCTTTTTTGTTCCAACAACTATCTCGGCCTGGCCAATCATCCCGAGGTCAAGGCCACAGCGATCGCCGCGATCCAAAGCGAAGGGGTCGGCGCCGGCGCGTCCCGCCTTATCTCAGGTAATTCATTTTTATATCAAAAGCTTGAAAGACAACTGGCCTTTTTCAAATCGACCGAATCGGCCCTTGTTTTCAATTCAGGATATATGGCCAATCTCAGCGGGATTTGCGCGCTAGCGGGAAAGGGCGATTTGATCCTTGCGGACCGACTCAACCATGCCAGCTTAGTCGATGGGTGTCGACTTTCCGGGGCGACATTTCGGATCTACCGACACAAAGACATGGCGCAGCTCAAAAAACTTCTCACCCGTCGGAGAACGGATCAAAAGACGTTGATCGTCACCGACGGAATTTTCAGCATGGAGGGAGATATCGCCCCGCTGTCCGAACTTTCGGCGCTTGCGGAAGAGTATGACGCCTTAATCTATTTGGATGACGCGCACGCAACCGGAGTCCTGGGACCTGAAGGAAGAGGGACTTGCGCTCATTTTAATCTTTCCAATCCTAGGATCATTCAAATGGGCACCCTGAGCAAGGCGCTGGGAGGGTTGGGAGGTTTTATCGCCGGAAGCGATCTCTTGGTCCGATATCTCCTGAACAAAGCCCGCCCTTTTATTTACACGACCGCGCTTCCCCCTTCGATTCTGGCGACCGCGCTCATCGCCTTGGAGTGGGCATGCAAAGGCGATGACCTGAGAAAACAACTTTGGAAGAACACCGATTATTTCCGCCGGGAGGCCGTTCGGCTTGGGTTCGACGTCTCTCCCAGCGAGACACCGATTGTCCCGCTTCGGATCGGCGCCAGCGACAAGGCCATTCTCTTTTCTGAAAAGCTCATGGCGGAGGGGATCTACGTCCCGGCCGTTCGGCCGCCGACCGTTCCTGCGGGAACAAGCCGTCTTCGGATCAGCCTGATGGCGGTTCATACGAAAGAGCAGATCAACCACCTCTTGCTCTCCCTGAAAAAGGTGGGAAGAGAGCTCCGACTCATATAAAATGCCGATGCCCCCCTCTCCCAAAAGAGTCGTTTTTATCACAGGAGCCTCCGGGGGATTGGGAAAGGCGCTTTGTCAGACCTTCTCAGCAAAGGGAGATATCGTTGGAGCGCATGTCCATCTAAATCGATCGGCCGGCCAGGCGCTGATCGAAGCAATCGAAAGAACCGGAGGAAAAACTGCCCTCTTCTCCGCCGACATTCAAAATTCCCGGTCCGTCCGCGAGATGGTTCAAGAGGCGCTGGCAAAATGGGGAAGGCTGGATGTTTTTATTCATACCGCCGCGATTCGGAGAGATCATCTCTTCGCTAAAATCGGAGAATTCGACTGGGATCAAGTGATCGATGTAAATCTATCGGGGTCTTTTTTCTGCATGCGGGAGGCCGGGCAAGCCATGAGCAAACAGGGAGGAGGTCAGATTATCAATATCTCCTCCGGCGCCGCCTACACCGGCCGGCCGGGCCAGGCCGCTTATGCCGCGTCCAAGCGAGGCCTCATCGCCTTGACCCAGTCGGCGGCGAAAGAATGGAGCGGAACGGGCGTTCAGGTCAATGTCGTTCTACCCGGCCTCCTCCCGACCGGGATGGCCGACTCTCTCCCTCCATCCGATAGGATGAATATTATCTCTGAAAATATTCTCCGCCGTCTCGCCAATCTGGAAGAGGTCTCCGAATTTATTTATCATCTCTCTCGGATGAAGGATGTTTCAGGGCAGGTCTTTAATCTGGATAGCCGGATCTATTAAAAACAGCATTAGATTATTGTCGATCAATCGAGAAGAACATATTGATGAAAAGGGGACTCTTTGTCATTGGGACCGACACCGGCGTCGGGAAAACGTTGATCGCCGGGGCTTTAGCCCGCCTTCTTTCTTCTCAAGGGGTCGATGTCGGAGTCATGAAACCGATTGAAACAGGCTGTCGGCTTTGGAAA
>JAHFEM010000454.1 GCA_023248505.1 Nitrospirota bacterium | reverse complement strand
AAATTTAGAGGGGGCGAAGGCGAAGGTATCGATGATGGTGGGACGGGATGTGGCGCAGCTCGATGAAAAGGGGGTGATCCGTGCGACGGTGGAGAGTGTGGCCGAGAATACCGTTGATGGGGTGACCGCGCCCCTCTTCTTCGCCTTTCTCGGTGGGGGACCTGCGGCGATCGCCTACCGGGCGGCCAACACACTCGACTCGATGGTCGGCTACCGCCATCCCCCCTATACCAAGATCGGATGGGCTTCGGCCCGGTTCGACGATCTTCTCAATCTGCTGCCGGCGCGCCTGACCGCCGCGGTGATGCCGCTGGCCGGAATCTTTCTCGGCGGGTCGATTCGGGGAGGATATCGCGCGCTCCTCCGGGACGGGAGAAAACATGACAGCCCCAACTCCGGTCTTCCGGAGGCGGCGATGGCTGGGCTGCTCGGGGTCCGGCTGGGGGGACCGCACTGGTACCGGGAGAGGCATTATCCCTCTCCCTGGATCGGCTTCGATCGCCGCCCGATCGCTCCGGAGGACATCGTCAAGGCGATCGGGGTGATGGCGATGACGACGTTGATTCTGTTCCTTCTCTTTTCTTGGATGAGGTGGACCGTTGCCGGATAAAACCGACCATGCTTTTCCCGACCCGCTGAAACAGGGGGTCTACGAAGCGATTTACCGGCGGAGAGATATCCGGCGATTCTTGCCTGATCCGATTCCGGAGGAGATCCTCCTCCGCATTCTCGATGCGGGCCATCAGGCGGGATCGGTCGGGCTGATGCAGCCGTGGAACTTCGTCGTGATCCAGGACCGGTCGATCAAGTCGAAGATCAAGTCGGTCTTTTTGGAGTGTAACCGGGAGGCGGCAAAGGTCTATGCAGGGGAGCGGAGGGCGATGTATAACGGTCTGAAGCTGGAGGGGATCGAGGAGGCGCCGATCAACCTCTGTGTGACATGCGATCCGATCCGGAAGGGGCCGGCGGTGCTCGGCGCGCGCACCATGCCGGAGACGGCGGTCTATTCAACCGTCTGCGCGATCCAGAACCTCTGGCTCGCCGCGCGGGCCGAGGGGATCGGGATGGGCTGGGTCAGCATTCTCGATGCGAGAGAGGTGAAGGCGGCTCTTTCGATTCCCGATCCGATCGTCCTGGTCGCCTATCTCTGTCTGGGGTATGTCGAATCGTTTCCTGAAATCCCGGTGCTGGAAAAGATCGGATGGGAGAAGCGGTTTCCGGTGGAGAAGGTTCTTTATTGGAATTATTGGGGAGGCTCGGAAGGGAGATGATGACGCAAGAGATCTTGCTTCTGATCGGACATGGGAGCCGGGACGCGGAAGGGAACGAAGAGTTCTTGGAGATGGTCCGGCAGCTCAGGGAGAAGCATCCTCAACAGCGGATCGATGCGGCCTTCGTGGAGCTGGCCGAGCCCGGCATCCAGACGGTGCTCGACCGCTACGCCGATCCGGCGCCGAAAACCGTCTGGATCATGCCGGTCCTGTTCTTTGCCGCCGGGCATTCCAAGATCGAGATCCCCGAGATCATCAATGAGGCCCGGCGCCGGCTCCCTCATGTGACGTTTCACTACGGCGCCCCGCTCGGAATTCATCCGATCCTGCTCGATATCGTCCATGAGCGGGTCGTTGCCGCGGAGCGGACGGCTCCCCCGTTCCCGAATGGCCTAGGATCAGGAGCGGCCACCCGAGAGGAGACGGCGATCTTGCTGATCGGCCGCGGCAGCTCCGACCCCGACGCCAACGGCGACCTGCACAAGATCGCCCGGCTCTATTGGGAGCGGTATTCCTATGGATGGGTGGAGAGCTGTTTCATCGGGGTGACGCAGCCCAATCTTCCCACGGGATTGAAGCGTTGCATCCGATTGGGGGCGAAGCGGATCATCGCTATTCCTTATTTCATCTTCACGGGCGTTTTGATCAAACGGATTCACCGGATCATTTCGGAAGAACGGGCGAACCATCCAGATGTGGAGATGATTGTCGGGGATTATTTGGGCCGGCACCCCGCCCTGCTGACCCTGATTGAAGAGCGTTTTAAGGCCATTCGCAACGGACCTGTTTTGATGAATTGCGATCTCTGCAAATACCGGGTCCATGATCTGATCGCGCAACACCCTTAGTCAGGAGAGGAGCCAAATGTATCCCAAAATCATCGACCCGGAAAAAATCGAGGAGGAGAGCTTCCGAATCATCGAGGCGGAGGTCGGACCGCACGCTTTCTCCGATCTGGAATTCCAAGTCGCCCGAAGGGTCGTCCATGCGACGGCCGACTTTGAGTTTGTAAAGACGATCCGGTTCCATCCGGAGGCGATCGCAAGCGGGATCGACGCATTGCGAAGCGGCACTTCGATCATCGCCGATGTGGAGATGATCCAGTCTGGAATCAGCAAGGCGGGGCTGAAGCCGTTCGGCGGCGCCGTTCATTGCTATATCTCTGATGAGGATGTCGTCGCTTCGGCCAAATCGCTCGGGATCACGCGGGCGATCTGCGCGATGAGAAAGGCGGCAAAGACGAACGCCTCCATCTACGCCATCGGGAACGCCCCGACCGCGCTTTTTGAACTGATCCGCCTTGTCCGGGAGGGGGCGATCTCGCCGGCCCTCATCATCGGGGTTCCGGTCGGGTTCGTCTCCGCCGTCGAGTCGAAAGAGGCGCTGCTGGGAATTAAAACACCGTTCATTACGACCTTGGGAAGAAAGGGGGGAACACCGGTGGCGGTCGCGATCGTCAACGCGCTGCTGCGATTGGCGCGGTGATGGGAGAAAAAAAGGGGACCCGGAC
>JAHFEM010000453.1 GCA_023248505.1 Nitrospirota bacterium | reverse complement strand
GGAAGTGAAGCCGTTGATCTCCACCCGAAAGAGATCCTTAAAGCGATCGAGCAGCATTACCACCTGGAGGACTCGGTGGAGAACATCGTCGATGAGACCGCCGATGTCTTCAAGGATTCGTATCTTGAAATTGTTCCGGTCATCTCTCAGGCGGAAATGGCCCCCTCTGAGGATCTCAGGGACAAGAGCCAAATGGCCCCGATCATTCGGCTCTTTAACCTGATTCTCCTCAAGGCGATGAAGGCGCGGGCGAGCGACATCCACATTGATTCGCACCGGAACAAAGTTTCCGTCCGGTTCAGGGTCGATGGGATTCTAAGAGAAGAGATGAGCCTCCCCAAGTGGGTCCAGGGGGCGGTGGTCTCCCGGATTAAGATTCTTTCCTTGCTCGATATCTCCGAGCGCCGCCTCCCTCAGGACGGGGCGATCCGCGTGAGGCTCGATAGCCGCGATATCGATCTGCGAATTGCCACCCTCCCGACGCAGCACGGGGAGAAGGTGGTGATCCGAATTCTGGACCAGTCGGCGACCCCCGTGAACTTGGAGAGCCTTGGACTCTCCGAGAGGGATTACGAGCTTCTGGTCCAATTTTCCCCGAAGCGGCAAGGCATCCTTCTTGTGACGGGACCGACCGGAAGCGGGAAGACGTCCACCCTCTACTCCTTCATCAACCAGATCCGTTCCGAAGAGATCAACATCATGACGGTGGAAGATCCGATTGAATACAACATCGAGGGATTGAATCAAATACAGGTGAAGCCCGATATCGGATTAACCTTTGCCAACTGCCTTCGATCGATCCTTCGGCAAGATCCGAACGTGATCTTGGTCGGAGAGATACGGGATCTTGAGACGGCGGAGATCGCTTTTCGTGCGGCGATGACGGGCCACTTTGTCATCAGCACCATCCACACCAACGATTCCATTGCAACCATCGCCCGGCTGCTCGATATGGGGGTTCCGAGATACATCATCTCCAGCTCGCTGGTCGGGATTATCGCACAGCGGCTCGTCCGAAAGATCTGCTCGAAATGCACGGAGGAGGCGCCGGTTTTTGAGGCGGGGGTTCGGAAGTTGAGCAAACAGGCCGACCCGTCGGAACTTTCCGGTTCCTATCGGGGGAAAGGATGCGGCCATTGCAATTTCACCGGCTTTCGCGGCCGAATCGGCATCTTTGAGGTGCTCCCTTTCGGCAACAAGATTAAAGAGATCATCGCTTCCGGCGGAACGGAAGAAGAGATCCGCCTGGCCGTCGAAAGCCAGGGAACGACCACGATGGGAGAGGATGGGCTGGCCAAAGTGAAACAGGGGGTGACCACACTTGAGGAGGTCCTCCGGGTGATCGAGGTGGAAGAGGAGATCCGAGTGTTATGCCCCGGATGCCAGAAGGCGATCCATCTTGACTTTGTGATCTGTCCGCATTGCCGATATGAGATCCAATCGAGCTGTTCCCTCTGCAAGAGACACTTGCAACCGGGTTGGTTGGTCTGTCCTTATTGCAAGAAGGAGAGATGACGCCTGCATTTATGTGAAGAAGTGATCCTTTTAAAAAAGAGGGCCAACCGATCGTTGGCCCTCTTTTTTTATCTTCTGAGCGGGCTTTGAACGCGATCGGGTTGTCCCGCTAAAATCCGGTCGCCGAAAACCAGGATCCGGTCGGGGAGGTCACAAAAATAATCGGTGCAATACAAGGCTTCGGCAGGTCGAGCTTTTCTTTGATATCGGAATCCCCCAATGTGTTCGCCGGAAAGAGTCCCGTTTGAACATTGGCGATAATCGGAGCGCCCGTATCGTCGACCGACATACAGCTGACGGTGGCGCGGAAATTGGGGGCGGGATTGGTTCCGTTAAAAGGGGCGACCGGAATCACCAATCCGCGGACTTTCACCCTCAGCGTCCCATCGGCTCTTAGCATCCCCTTCCCGTCCGAGAGGACCCAAGGGAGCCCGCCGCCGCTGATTCCCCGAATCGGGTTCGCCGTTCCCGTATAAGGAGGCGCGACTCCGACCATGGTACGAAACTTGAGGATCGTCGGATTCGACGGGCCCATTTCATCTTCCACTTCGGTTGGGTCCGGCGTTTCATCCCCTTTTTGTTCTTTCGCTGAGATATTTCCGGCGCTGATGACTAAAAAGGCCAATGCGACAAGCAGGATCCTTTTCATAGAACACCTCCCATTTTTTTGTTCAACCGCCGCCGACCGATCTGCAAATTGTGACGCTTAATAACCTGATTAGTATAGATGGATTTCTCCTTAATGTGTCAATGGAAAAAAACTCACTGAAACCCTTGCCGAAAAATGAGAAATAGATAATAATAAGGGCTTATTGAACACGCATCGCGCATCGCATGGTTTGCTTTCGCTCACGATAGCTTGCTTCGGAATCTCTTCGATGAAGAACAGTCGTATCATGAAGTCGTTTAACCGGCCATAATTTACCTTTCGTTGAGGTGCAGATGATTTCTTCGGCGCTCTATCGGGATCTCGTCCAAAAAATCACGATCCACCTTACTTCCCTTCCGGATAAACCGGAGGAAACCCCGGAGGGCATTGTATGCGCCCTTTGGCATATGGCCACAGGCAGCCCGATGTCTGTTCAGCGCGCAAGCGAGGTCCCGTTGCCGGCGCTGGATGATTCTTCAACCGGAAAGCTGCATGAACTCATCGCCCAACGCGTCGCGGGGGTTCCCCTCGCGTATCTCACAGGGCGGCAGCATTTTATGGGACTGGAGTTGCTCGTAGACCGGGGCGCCTTAATTCCGCGCAAAGAGACGGAGCTTCTTGCTCAATCGGCCCTT
>JAHFEM010000452.1 GCA_023248505.1 Nitrospirota bacterium | reverse complement strand
TAGAGACGATAGGAATCCGCACCCGCGGCTGCGTTCCAATTGAGAAAAACCCTCGCGTCCCCGGCCGAGGCGGTCAGATTCGTCGGCGGCGCGGGGACGGTATCAACGTCAAACGGGGTCGCCGAGACCTCCGCCGACTCGATGCTCTGCCCAAGGCTGTTCTGAGCGGTGACGATGAAGTAATACGTCGTCCCGTTCGTCAGGCCGGTTTCGATATAGCGTGTCGCTCCGCCCGGGACCTGTGTCCGCTTGCCGCCGACGATCGTATTCCAATTGTTTCGATTGATCCCCGATACCGTCGCCCTGTAGACGAAATAACTCGACGCCCCCGTCACCGAGTTCCATTCCAGGGTCGCTTGGCCGTCCGAGGGGATTGCTCTCAACCCCGTGGGGGCCGAAGGAAGCGCCGTGGACATCGGGGTCGCGGAAACCTCGGCCGACTCCGCGCTCTCCCCCGCCGCATTCAGCGCGGTCACGACGAAATAATAGGGGGTCCCGTCGATGAGACCGCTCTGGGTAAAGGGGCCGGCCGCTACCGAATTCCGATCTCCGGAGGGGAGGGTTTCATAATTCGCCTTCGTCACACCGGGGCCGGCCGCCGCGTAAACGTTGTAGGAAGTCGCCCCCGCGACCGGATCCCAGCCGACGGTGACCTCTCCGCTGAATGCTGTCACAGCGACTCCGGTCGGCGCGGAGGGAAGGGCTCCCCCCCGGTGCCGATGCCCTCCTTTCCCACAGGACGATAGAAGCAAAACGAGAAAGAGGGAGAAAAATCCGACCCTCTTAAAGGAGAAAACAGATCGGCTCACGCGCTTGGTTTCCCTGTCATCATACCGGATTAACATTAATCTGAGTGTAACAGCCGATCCCCCTTTTGACAAGAAAAAGGCCGATCCGTTGCGCCCCGGCTAATTCTTGACGTGTCCCGGCCAATCCTCTATAATAATTTGATTTTTAAAGGGGAGCCGAATGGAAGAGACCAACGATCAGATTGCCCAGCGGATCAAGAAGCTGGAGAGCCTCCGCGCCGCCGGGATCGATCCGTATGGGAGCCGTTTCGAAGGAAAGGCACCGCTGGCCGAGATCGCAGAAAAACATCAGACCGCCGCCAAGGAAGCCCTTGAGGCGCAGCCGGTCACCTATAAAATTTCGGGAAGAATGATCTCGCTTCGCCGTTTCGGGAAGGCGGCTTTTGGCCACCTGCAAGACGCCACCGGACGGCTTCAGGTCTATTTCAAGAAAGACCATCTCGGGGAAGCCGGTTACGATCTCTTCGAGAAGCTCGATATCGGCGATTACATCGGGGTGGAAGGGGTCCTCTTCCGGACGAAGACCGATGAGCTCACCCTTCAAGCGAATCGCCTGACGCTCCTCTCCAAATCGCTTCGTCCCCTCCCCGAGAAGTGGCATGGGCTGACCGATGTCGAAACCCGCTACCGGATGCGGTATGTCGACCTGATCGCCAATCCTGAAGTCCGGAAGGTCTTTGCCCTCCGCGGGATGATCATCGATTCGATTCGCCGATTCCTCAACCAGCAGGGATTCCTCGAGGTGGAGACGCCGATGATGCACCCGATCCCGGGGGGCGCGGCGGCCCGCCCCTTCATCACGCATCACAATACCCTTGGGGTCGATCTCTATTTGAGGATCGCCCCGGAGCTTTATCTAAAGCGGTTGATCGTCGGCGGGTTCGAGCGGGTGTTTGAGATCAATCGAAATTTTAGAAACGAGGGGATCTCCACCATTCACAACCCCGAATTCACCATGCTCGAATTCTACATGGCCTATGCCGATTACCGGGATCTGATGTCGTTTACCGAAGCGCTTCTGGCGACGGTGGCGAAGGAGGTGATCGGGACGTTGACCTTTGATTATCAAGGAAAGCAGATCGACTTCACCCCTCCCTGGCGCCGGCTTACTTATCTCGATGCGATAGCGGAGAAACACCAGGTTCCCGCCACCGACCTCTCCGACCCGAAGCGGGTGGCCGAGCTGATGCAACGGGCGGGGGTTCCGGTCAAACAAGAGGCTTCGCTTGCAAAACAGTTGAACGACCTCTTCGAGATGACGGTCGAGCCGGAACTGACGGGGCCGGTCTTCATTACCGATTATCCGACCGAGATCTCCCCTTTGGCAAAGCGGAAACCGGACCAGCCGCATCTCACCGAGCGGTTCGAGATGTACATCGCCTCGCGCGAGATCGCCAACGCCTTTTCCGAATTGAACGACCCGCATGACCAGCGATCCCGCTTCGAATCTCAGGCGGCGCAACGGGCGGCGGGCGATTTGGAAGCCCACGTGATGGATGAGGACTACCTCCGCGCCCTGGAGTACGGAATGCCTCCGACCGCGGGGGAAGGGATCGGGATCGACCGCCTGGTAATGCTGTTGACCAACCAGAGCTCGATCCGGGACGTGATCCTCTTTCCGCAGATGCGCCCGGAACATCGCTCCCCCTCCGCCGCGGAGAAGGAATAATTTCGCAACGGAAAGGATGGGATGTCATTTTCTTATGAATTCTTCGTCGGCCTTCGCTACCTAAAGGCGAAGCGCCGCCAGAAAAGCATTTCGCTCAATACGCTCATCTCGATCGGCGGGGTCATGGTCGGCGTCGCCGCTCTCATCGCCACCCTCGCCGTCATGACCGGCTTCAAGGAAGACCTTCGCGATAAAATCCTCGGAACGAATTCCCATATCGTCATCACCGATCGGACCCGCGATGAGATTCCGGAGTACTCCCGGCTGGTCGATGAGGCGAAGAAAGTCCCGCACGTCGTCGCCGCCACCCCCTTTATCTTCAGGCAGGTC
>JAHFEM010000451.1 GCA_023248505.1 Nitrospirota bacterium | reverse complement strand
TTCTGGCCGATCCAAAAGAGCGGGCCGAGCATGTCATGCTGATCGACCTGGGCCGGAACGATCTCGGCCGGGTTTGCGACTACGGCACGGTGAAGGTTGACGAATTGATGGTGGTCGAGCGTTATTCCCATGTCATGCATATCGTCTCCAACGTGGTCGGCCAATTGGACGGCGGGAAAGACGCCTTCGACCTCCTCCAGGCCTGCTTCCCCGCCGGCACCGTGACCGGCGCGCCGAAGATCCGGGCGATGGAAATTATCGACGAGCTCGAACCGGAGGGACGGGGTCTCTATGCCGGGGCGGTCGGCTATTTCAGCTTTCAAGGAAACATGGACACGTGTATCACGATCCGAACGATTATCATCAATGGCCGTCAGGCGACCATTCAGGCGGCGGCCGGAATCGTCGCCGATTCCGATCCCGATCGGGAGTATGAGGAGACGGTCAACAAGGCAAAGGCGATGCTGGCCGCCATCGAGATGGCGGAAAAAGGTTTGGAATAAAGCGATCAGCGATCAGTTTAAAGCTTTTAAAATTCTTAGCTGAAAGCTGATGGCTGACAGCTATCTTTAAAGGAATATTATGCTTCTTGTCATTGACAACTACGATTCATTCACCTACAACCTCGTCCAGTACCTGGGGGAGCTGGGGGCGGAGATGTCGGTCTATCGGAACGACCGAATCACCCTCCAGGAAATTGAAAAGATGCAGCCTGCCCAGATCGTCGTCTCCCCCGGACCCTGCACGCCGAAGGAGGCGGGAATTTCGGTCGATGTGATCCGGGAGTTCGGTTCCCGCATTCCGATCCTCGGCGTGTGCCTCGGCCATCAGGCGATTGGGGAGGCGTATGGCGGAGAGGTCGTCCGCGCCCCTCGTTTAATGCATGGGAAGACCTCGATGGTCGAGCACGACGGCCGGACCCTCTACCGCGGTCTTCCGAATCCATTCGAAGCGACCCGCTATCACTCCCTCATCATCCGGCGTGAGAGCCTGCCGGCGGTGTTGGAGATCACCGCCTGGACGGAGGAGGGCGAGATCATGGGGGTGCGGCATAAAACCTTCCCGGTGGAGGGGGTTCAGTTCCATCCGGAATCGATCCTCACGCGGGTCGGGAAGGATCTTCTGAAAAATTTTTTGGAGAGCGCGGCTTCCCGTGCGGCCTCTCCGGTAAGAGGATGAGGGAATGGGAATGATTAAAGAAGCGATCGCCAAGGTAGTAGAGCGGATCGACCTGACCGAAACCGAGGCGGAAGAGGTCATGCGTGAGATCATGGAGGGGAAGGCGACGCCGGCGCAGATCGCTTCCTATATCACCGCTCTACGGATGAAGGGAGAGTCGGTCGCCGAGATCACCGGATCGGCCAGGGTGATGCGGGAGAAAGCGATCCGCGTCCGGGTGGGCGATCCGCTGGTGGTCGATACCTGCGGGACCGGGGGGGATCGGCTTCATACGTTCAACATCTCGACGACGGTCGCTTTTGTCGTGGCCGGCTGCGGGGTGACCGTCGCCAAGCACGGCAATCGTTCCGTCTCCAGCTCCTGCGGGAGCGCCGACGTCTTAAAGACGCTCGGCATCCAGATCGACCTTCCACCCGACCGGGTGGAGGCGTGTATCAATGAGATCGGAATCGGCTTTCTCTTCGCCCCGCTTTTTCACGGCGCCATGAAGCATGCGGTCGCCCCGCGTCAAGAAATCGGCATCCGGACGATCTTTAATATCCTGGGGCCTCTGACCAATCCGGCGGGGGCAACGATTCAGGTCCTCGGGGTTTTCTCATCGATCTACACCGAGTTGCTGGCGCAGGTGCTTCTCAATCTCGGATCGCGCCACTGCTTCGTCGTCCACGGTTCCGACGGCCTCGATGAAATCACCATCACCGGCAAGAGCCGGATCTCCGAAGGAAAGGGAGGCCGCGTCCTGACCTATCCGTTGGAGCCGAAAGACTTTCAGCTCTCCAGCGGGAGCCTCAGGGATCTGGCCGGAGGCAATGCCGATGTGAATGCGGCGATCCTCCTCTCCATCCTCAAGGGAGAGCAAGGGCCGAAACGGGATGTGGTTTTGGTCAACGCCGCCGCGGCGCTCGTCGCCGTCGGAAAGGCGAAGACATTGCAAGAGGGAGTTCATCTTGCGGAAGAATCGATCGACTCGGGAATGGCGATGGGAAAGCTGGAAGCATTGAAGGAAATGACGAATAAATAACGGGAGGGGGTAGGCGGAAGGGGGAAAGGCTAAAGAAATTGTTTTCATCTTTTCCCCCTCCCCCCTTCCGCCTCCCGTGTTTTGGCTCTGATGACGTTCCTAGACGACATTCTGAAGGTCAAGCGCGAGGAGGTTCAGCGCCGAAAGGGGAGGCGTTCTCTTCAGGAGCTCCGGTCGCGGATTGCCGACGCTCAGGGGACCCGCGGGTTTCAGAAGGCGCTGCGAGAACGCCGGGAGGGGAGCCCCCGGCTCATCGCCGAGATCAAGAAGGCTTCTCCTTCCAAGGGGATCATCCGGGAAAAATTCCAGCCGGTCGAGATCGCCCGGATCTATGAAGGAGAAGGGGCCGCCGCCGTCTCTGTTCTCACGGAAGAACACTTCTTCCTCGGCAAGCCCTCTTATCTCCACGAAGTGCGATCGGCGATCGCCCTCCCCTTGCTGAAAAAAGATTTCATCCTCGATGAATTTCAGGTCTATGAAGCGCGCGCCTGGGGGGCCGACGCGCTCCTCCTGATTGCCCCCCTCCTGGAGCGGCAACAGGCGATCGACTATTTTCACCTGGCGCGAGATCTCTCGCTCGATACCGTCGTGGAGGTTCACACCGAGAAGGA
>JAHFEM010000450.1 GCA_023248505.1 Nitrospirota bacterium | reverse complement strand
GCCGGGAAGCCATTCCGTCATCACCGCGCCGATCGGCCCGAGCATCCGTAAAAGTTCTTTAAAATGATTGAGCGCGTCGGCTCCCTCCTGATCCCATTTGAGGACGGTTCCGGTGAAGTAGGATCCCATCATCATGGTCGCCAGGAGGAGCACGCCGAGCCACCAGGTCACCTGTCTCGGATGCTTGTAAGCGCCGGTGATGAATACGCGGCTGGTATGGAGAATCAGGGCAAAAATCACCCCCTGCGCGAACCAGTAATGAAGCGCGCGCAGATAGCCGGCCCAATTGATCTGTTGGATTTTCTCTAAACTTTGGTATGCCTGTTCAGGAAGAGGATTATACAGCTGGGCGAGAAGAAAGCCGGTGAAGACCATGAGAACAAAACCGATAAAGACGATCCCGCCGAAAGTATAGAGGACGGAACGGCCATGCTCTGGAACAGGAAAGTCGATGTGCTTTAACCCCAGCCATGTGTCGAGCCGTCCCAACCGGGAAGGCGCCGTCGCTGGTTTTTCAGATCCTGTTGGCGAAATGTCTCCCTCCAAGTTGGAAGATCGGTTAAACGGCTCCTAAAAAGAATGACCTGCGAGGGAGCCGCAGGCAAAAAACGACAATCGGTTATTCCGGCAGATCAAAGATCCGCTTGATCAGTGCGGCGAGTTGATCGGGATCGCCCGCCAGCGCTTCGACCTCTTTCTTTACCTCCGCCACCAGGGGAATCGCCGTATCGGGAAGGATCGCTGAGAGTCCCTTCGCGCGCGCCCGCTTCTCCACCATCATCCGGACAATTTCTCGAATCGAGGGGGCCAGCGCATCGAGCTCCCGGAGGGCCCCGCGGCTCCACTCCATCTCCTCATCCGGAACCCGGACGATGACATCTCCCTTCATCTTCGCCTGGCAAGAGAGACGAAACGGAGCGGTTAATTGGGCCTCTTCAAGCATGTTCTCTTCGTCCAGATCAATCTCCGTCAGATTCGGCATCCCTTCGATCACCCAAACCCGGCAGGTGCTGCAGGTCGCGAACCCGCCGCAGTCGTGCCGCATCTGAAGACCCAACTTTTCAGCGGCATCGAGGATGCTGGTTCCGTCTGGAATGTCCCCGCTTTTTCGATATGGATAAAAGGTAATCTTGGGCATGGCCTATCTTGATAAAAAACAAAAGTGATTATAACGTATCGGCTCTTTGAAATCAATCGGAAGGAGTCCGTCTCGAGCCGCCCGGGAAACGCCGCTTCGGCTTATCTAAAAATGCTTATCTCTTCGATGTGGAGAAACGATCATCAAAGAGATGGAATCTCTTCAGAATGAGGAGGGATTTCCGTTCTTGCCCTTTTTCGAATCCTCGTCGGAGAGCGCTTCCTCGTCCGGCTGACCGGGCGTTTCTTTCTCCTCATCTTCCTCAGAAGGGGCTGCAATCCGGTACTCGCCGCTGGCCCAGCGGCCCAGGTCAGCCAGCTTGCATCGCTCCGAACAGAAAGGCCGATAGCGGTTCCCTTCCCACTCCGTTTCTTTTTGACAAATCGGGCAAATTGCTTTCATGAAAGAACATCCATCTCCTCTGATGACTTATGACTCACTCGTTCGGGAAAACGAGCAAGGGGGCAACGGGAGCGATCCGATCCGGATCTATTCCTGAGAGTTGTCCAGGTTCTTTTCCGCCTTGGAGAGGACGCTATGCGACAAGTGATTTCCTTCCCTTCTCGACGAGAGGACCGCGGTGATGCTGCCGATCTTGATTTTCGATTGCATCATCACCGGGATTCGCTTCTCGTCCTCGGTAAACCAAATGAAGACATCCCCTCTGTCCATGAAGAGCCCTTCATAGCGGACCATTGCCTGGACTTTAATCGTATCGAAAGTGCCGACCGGGGTCGTCACCCGCTCCCTGGCGACACCTCGAATCTCCAGCAGCCAATTTTTCTCGCTCTCATGGACCTCGATGAAAACAGAACGCCCGACCTCGACGGCATTTTTCACCCTAAAAAAATAAAGGGAGCTGAGGGAGTCTTGAACCTGAGGGGGGATCTCAAAGATTTTCTGTTTATCATTTTTAAGCTGCACCGCCCGATGCTGGACTTGATCAAATGAGATCACCTTCTCCCTCTTTCGCTTTCCCTGATGCTGCTTAATCCGGATGTAATGCGAGTAGAGCCCTTCGACATCGATATAGGATTCGACGCGATCATCCACCGGATAAAACAGGGAAACAAAATCGTTCGATTGGGCAGTTGAGACGATATGGTAAACCTCCCTCCCCTTCATTTTGGTTCTCTCTAAAACCTCCATCACGGCGCTCCCCGCGTTGGCGCCCAAATAGGTAATATCATACGTAAGGCGCTCCCCCGGCGCGAAAGATGAATTGATGAGCTGATGCGAAGGAGGAGGAACGGAAGTCGGCTCGGTAGCCTCAAGGGGAGAGATGATCAGCAAGCCGGCAAAGAGAAAAAGCGTGACCCAAAACTTCATCGCTTCCTTATGAGAAAAGAGGAATTTATCAAAACAAGAAATCGTTCTCAGAAGTCCTTCACTTTGGATGCACGGCTCCCACGCTAGCCTCTCCTTGAAACGGAGACGGCGCCTGATCGGAGGGTCTTGGGAAAGGGGCTTCGATGGACTTTCGATCCGATCCCCCTCCTCGCGACGATTCTTTGGATCAACCTCAGGATCACCCGAGAATTTTTCGATTCCGCCCGCCCGAAACCTTTCTATTGCATCAACAAAACCCCGCATCCTGTTTTATTTCTGACAAAGCAGAACGAATGGGGTTCGTCCCCCCTCTCCATAGATCGTCAGGAAGGTACAAACTCTTAAGAT
>JAHFEM010000067.1 GCA_023248505.1 Nitrospirota bacterium | reverse complement strand
CGGGTTCGCCAAGATCTTGGCGTTTGGATTACCGGTTTCAACGGCCTCGGGGGGGATGATATTACCCAAAACGAGGGTTTTACCCCTTCCGCATCACAGCTCTCCCATGTTATTGCGACACCGATTTCCGGCGGGGGAGGCAGTGGCGGGTTTGGCGGTCGCGATAGCGGCGGCAGCAGCGGGTCGATCAACTTCTGGAACGATCTTACGGTGGTTAAAATCATCGATCCGGTCACCAATCAATTGATCAGCTTCAGCAAGTGTAACGATTTCGGCGATCCGACCGGACGGTTGGAAGGCAACTTTCGGGAAGACGCAGGGCGCCGTGGCGGATGTAATGCAAGCCGTTCGACCTCCTCGTCCCGGCCTGCGATCCCGAACCACGATCTCGACAGCTTTCAGTTGACCCCGGTTTGGTGGGATCGCTGGGGCGGTAACGGTTCCGGGGATTTGGCCAGCGGAAATGGTTCGGACTTCCCAGGAAACGGTGGAGGTGGTGGATCTGGAGGCGGTTTCGGAGGGAGATAGCGGGTCGGAAGTTAAGAAGTCGGTTTAGAATCAAGACTGTTTTAAGAAGTAGAAAAGTAGAGAAACAGGAAGTAAAGAAATAAAGGGTAGGGAAAGGCCATTTACCGGATTGCCGGCTTCATAAATATCCGGTTATTGATCAATACAATAAAGAACTTTATAAGAAACAGGGGGGAATGTTGATGATAAGAAATGGCAAAGCTAAGAAATGGTCGATCATCATGTCGGCCTTGGGTATCGTCTCCTTTGCGGGGGGCGTTGCCTTTGCGCAGGTGGGCAACCCCACCTTTACCGATAACCCGTCTCCTTTCCCGTATGTTCACACCCAAGCGGGAGGGAATGGGACCCAATTGACCGGGGGGCAGCTTCTTACCTTTCAAGGAACTATGGGAAGCGGCAACTTCTTCCTACAGGAATTCGTGAATGTCGATCCGGACGGTCCCGGCGGGCCGGCCACGCCGGAAGCGGCCATTCACACAATGCTGGAAGCGGCAAGCACCGGCAAGTCATTTGTTCAGGAATCGTTTGTTTTGATGGGTGAGCAGCGATCGCCGACCACGCAGAACAACACCGTGGCTCCGATTGTTTCACCTCCGAGCCATACCCAGATTTCGTTTAGGCAGTCGGTGAAGGACGCCGGGTTTGCCACCACGGCCAGCCTTGATCCTCAGGAAGATATTCACATCCACCAGCAGAATGCATCGCCCGATCCGATCAACGGTCAGACGGGAGGTCTTACCTTCAGCAACGTCGACATCCTTCCGAACAGAACGGGTCCGACCGGGCCGCAGCATGCCAGCGATCCATCGTGCGGCACGGCCAGCACCTTCTGCACCACGATCGATCAGCAGGTTAGAGTTTTGAACGGCACGGAAGTGCTCTTCACGCAGGACCTGGATTTCACAACGGGGGGACTGCCTCTGATCGTTCAAGGCCCATAAAGACGTTTTCGCTGTGGATGGCGTTTAATTTAATTAGGGAGGCATGAGATAAAATGAAATCAATTTACAAAAAAACGTATCTGGCCATGGCAGCAGTTCTTCTCTCTGCCGGTTTTGCGATGGCGCAGACGTCGACCGTGAATTTCGCGAACCCCACCTGTAATACGGCGGCCACCTGCGGATTGGCGGGCGGCACCAACCGTCTGACCGAAGTCAGCGGAGATAATTTCTTCTTTCAGGAAGCGATTGTCATCAACGGAAAACAGTTGAATCACACCATTGTCCGAAGCAAGCCCGATCCGGCAACCGGTTCGGTCTTCCAGCAGGAGACCTTCACCCCGGGGGGAGCGATTCAAGGGGCCACGAATACCAGCTCGACCGATCAGCTGACGTTCAAGCAGACGATGAACGCCACCGGCGGCACGGTCAGCGTGCTGACCCGGATGGACAACCTCAATATCATCAACAAGGGGACCGGCGCCGGCCAAGAGAACATGGTTGGCACGGAGATCAACATCACCCAGAGCATCACCGATGTGTCGCAGGGGCTCGGTACGAATATCGTGACCCTCACGCCGAACACCACCACGCCGGCATTGGGTGATTTCAATACCCATATCCAGCAGGCGGTCAACGATCCGGCGACCCCGGGATTCACGTCGACCATGACGTTCGATACCGGCTCTCCAGCGGCGGTCGATCAGAGCTTCTAGTAAGGGATTCAAGAAGTCGATGCTGACGAGGGAGGGAGGCGGTCCGCCGTCTCCCTCCCTCTTTATCTCGCGTATTGTCCCTCTGCGTAATCCTCTTGTTTTTTTCCCCTCTGTGACGATCTTCGTCTTTTTTGAACCCTCTTTATCTGATCGAATTGGATTATTCGGGTTGGAGCACATACTCAGTGAGCCAATCTAATAGATCTTGGGATTTGCTTCAATGAAACTATCGCGATAAGTGTGAGGTGGTTCGTGCACGAGAGCTAAGAATAGGAACAGGTAAGATAAGCCCATGGCAACGGCCCTGCTCGCAGCCAATCCCGACCATGGCTCCTAGATCATTGATTCCGAAAACACTGACGCCTGCCATGGTCGAAGGGAGATAAAGTGAAACGAAATAATGACCTGATAATAAAAACCCACGACCGAGACCCATCAGATCGATATAAACTCCTATAATCCTGCCGTGATTATCGATTCCATATGCAGAGGATTCTTTGACATAGGATGGCAAAGAGGGGCGTTTGAAATTATCTTGAGAAAATAGAAATAGGTCTGTTGTATTGCCGACCTGCTGGAATCCGACAATTTCCCCCGAATCGTTGATTCCTTGAGCAATGGTCAGATCAGCCCCTGGAACAGCTATTGTGCTAAATATGCCCTCTACTAGTAGGAAGCTTTTCACTTCATCATAGAAGCCGATGATCTGGCCACGATTGTTAAGCCCGACGGCCTTTGTGATCCGAGCACCCGGATAATCGATTGATAGAAACGCTTCTTTTGATTTCAAGAATCCATGGGTGGATCCACTTGGTGAGTCTTGATAGGCCCCTACTATTTCGCCGGTGTCGTTAATTCCCCAGGCTTCGGTCCATAAAGCATTGCGAAAGTCAATCTTTGTAAAATGATTTTCTGAAAAGAGGAATCCATGTTTTTCTCCATCCGCATCGATGAAATATCCGACCACTTCCCCTTTGTTGTTGATGTCATGTGGAAAGGTGTAGGTGGCGCCAGGGACATCAATCAGATCGGATGTATCCGCCCACCCGAAGGGCGCGTTTAAAAGAATGAGTATGGAAAAAGCCACGGTTAAAACTTTTGTATATCGCAAGAAATCCTCAATCATTAAAAATGGTCAGAGAGGCGACGCTCATTTTGGAGGTCCTTTATTGAGATTTTTTTTCTGTTTTCTTGGCCTTCGTCGCCCTCCTTTGGGAAAATTTAGGAAATAAAAAAAGCCCCAGGTGATTGCTCTCACCTGGGGCTTCTGGATTCTCTAGTGCTAAGGGACCGCCAGCCTCTTAATTACCAACCGATTTCATTTTCCTTGGATCTGTCACACGACAACTGTTTTTAGAATATTTGTCTCCGGCTGTGATTTGAATTGACTGGCACGCCACCTTGTGGCATGGTTTGCCTTAAACCTTCTTTTGTGGATGCTAGAGAGAATAGAAACTGGGGGAAGTTTAAATTCAAATGAGCACCAGCACATCAATCCCTAATAGCTGCTTACTTTAGACCTGTTTGCAAAATCTGTCAAGAATAACTGTTCACAACATTTATCCACTGTTCGAATTAAGAGCGCTCTAAATAACGTGCATTACAATGAATGTGCTTGAAAAAAATGAGTGTCAGTACGAATACGATTACTGTTAAACTCCCTCCAGATGATTAATCTCTCTTCATTTTCACGTAAAGTTACCATGGTTGGTTTCGGGTCGTGCTCCATCGCCAAGATGATTAAGAGAGATATATTTCCGGTGAATCGGACCACAGCGGTTCTTCAATTTTTCCGCGGCTGGCCCGAGAGCGGTCTGGATCTAAGATTGGTATACCATAATATAGGGCGAAAAAAGAAATGTCTACAGGGTGGTTCGGTTACCTGGAGGGCGATTCCTTATTTTTTAAGGTTTGCGGACGGGCAGTGGCCAAGCCACGAGGGAAACGGGAGATTTTGGGGGTTGCCGGCAGTTGGACAAAAAAGGTCGCCCCTTCCCCTTTCTTGGATTCGATCCAGATTTTGCCTCCGGCCAGATCGATCACCTTTTTGACAATGGAGAGGCCGACGCCGGTCCCTTCCACCTCAACCTCCTTGAGCCTCTGAAAGATGCCGAATATCCGATCGTGATATTCGGGGTCGATGCCGATTCCATTGTCTTTGACATAGAATTGCACCGCGTCCTTCAGCGTTCCCCCCCCAATTTCGATTTTGGGATGGGGCTGAGCTCCCATAAACTTCGATGCATTCGTAATGAGGTTCTGGAAGATCTGTGTCAAAGCGGTCCGATCGAAAACAAAGGGGGGAAGAGAGGGTTGGATGACCACCTCGAGATTTTTCTCGGCGAAATGCTCTTTTTGAATATCCAGGATTTGTGCGATGACAGAACGAACGTCCACCGGCTCCGGCTGTTCCCGCTTCTTGCCGATGCGGGAGACGGTGAGCAGCCCCTGAATCAACTCTTCCATATAAGCTGCGTTCGAAATGACGCGCTGGACATAGTATCGCCCCTTTTCGCTCAACTGGTCGGAATGGTTCTCCATGAGAAGAGAGGCCATCCCATTCATCGAAACGACCGGCGATTTTAAATCATGAGAGATGGTGTAGACGAACGATTCCAGCTCCGCCGTCCGCATCTTGACCTCTCCCTCCAGGTTCCGATTAATATGGGCAAGGCGTCGATTGAGGTTGAAGATCACGATCAAGACGCCGCTCAAGAGGAGCGCCCCCGCCACAGACGAGAAGAAACTGATTTGGAGCATCAATTCGGAGTTTTCCTTGGAATGCTTCAGCACGGAAATAAAATTGTGCTGGCTCTGCACGCTTAACTCTTCGAGTTTTTCGGAGAGAACCTTTCCCTTCTCCGTGAAATCGGCGATTTGACGCTGGATCGGCACGAAGTCGTTGCCGTGCAAAATCAGATAGCGCGCGATGCTCTCCCCCAACTGGATATATTCTTGGAACGCCGGACGAAGCGGCGCCAGGGCCGGCAAGTAATCGGCCTGATTCCTGAGTTGGGTCATGATGTCTAGAATAACCACCTCTTCCTTCTCGACATCGAGAACCTTTGCCGTTTCCTCCGCCAAGACCGCCAGATAAAGTTTCTCTTGAATCATTCTGAGCTTTAGTTTTAGAAGATTGATCTTATCCAAGACGGGGAAAGCCTTTTCCTGCACCTCGGTGATATCTCTGGAGTTCGATTTCGAAATGAGATTGTTGTAGAAAAGCCCTCCGACAAAAATCAATACGATCGACACCAGAAGCATCCATCGGAGCATTCCCGATTTTAGGAAAAAGAGGCCCCTCATTGAAGCGTCCTTTTGTCTCCGATCAGGATCGGCTTGACCGTATCATCCAAGCTCTTGGAGTGGATATATCCGATCGCCCCTCGATTAGAAGCGATAAATTCTTTGACTTGTCGGTCGCCCGGTAGGACCAGAGGAGGGGCCGCTCTTGCGCTAAAAATTTGTTGCACCCAATAGGTCTTCACTTCCCGTAAGTTTTTTTTCAAAATACTCTTGCTGAAGAGCGTTTGGGCTTCCGTTTGTTCTAAATCGATCGGAAGGATGGCGGTGCCGTCCTCCCATGTCTTTTTATCCTTTAAATAGATCGACTTCAGTTCCTCTGGACTGATCTGTTCGATCTTGTTTCTCAATGAGACCACGATCACCAAAGGGTCCTCTGCGTCTAAAGAAAGTACGGCAACTGAGGGAAAGAAGAGGAGGAAGAAGGAGCTGAAGAAGAGTGCCCTCATCGTTGTTATCGACTCTCTTTTGATCTATTCCTTTTCCAAAAAACCAGCCCGGCGAAGACGAACCCAGCTGACAGACCTGCGCCAATAACGTTCCAGGTTTGGCGTTGCGCCGCCGCGGCCTGCGCGCTGATCAACGCCTCCGGTTGGTAGACGATCACCCGCCAGTTGATTTCCCGCTGCCGAATCGGAAGCACGGCGGCGCGCACCGCGACCCCCGCTTCATCGACACCAGTCCGGATCTCGCCGTCGGGGTTTTGGGGAGGTTGGAAGAGAGGGTACTTGGAGAGATCGCGCATCTCTTCCCAGGCATTCTTATCCGGATGGATGAAGACCTTTCCCTCTTTCGCGGTGACCACGACCTTTAAGTCGGGGCTCTTCGCAAGGATCTGCTCGACCCCCGGTTGAACGGTTGTTAAGTCGATCGATCCTTGGGTAAAGGCCCAAAACTTCCTTTCGGGATCGTGGGCTGCCGCGGCGGTCTGGACGTTGGGGGCATGCGCGCGCCGGCCCATCCGTACGGGGCCGATGATGGCCGGTCCAGCGCCGCCGGTGCGGACCAACTCTTGATAGTAGTCGCGATCCTTATAGTCGGTGCCGACATTGGGCGTCCCGAATTTATCGAAAGGGGGATCATAAGCAACGGCGATTCCTGCAGCATTGGCGATGTACATCACCGATGAGAACGGGACGAAAGGGGATCTCTGGGCGGTCGTCATCTTTTGGAGAGCGGCGGGATCTAATGTCCCCCGGATTTCCACCAACTTTGCCAGCGCCTCCACCACTTGGGCATTGTCTTCCACCTGTCGTCCGATCTCCGCGGCAATTTCTCTGGCAACGAGCATCGCTTGCCGGTCGGCACGCTCTCTGACCGCTGTCTCCCATCGCTTCCCCTGAAAGTAACCCGAGACCACGGCCGGCAATGCGGCGATCAGGCAAAGGGAGATCAGCCAGTAGATGCGCAGATCCAACTTCCTCCGTTTTGATTCTTGCGACATTTCCATCGATTCTTCCTTTCTGAGATTCAGAACCGCTTGAATCTCCCCCGCGCCTATCCATTTACAGGTTGTTTCTTTAAGCTCAGCCGAACTGCAAGGGCGGCAAAGACGAGCCCGGTCAACAATACAGCCGCAGTGACCATCCAGACTTGACGACGTGCAGCGGCCGCTTCGGCCAGGATCAACGCCTCGGATTGGTAGACCACCACCCGCCAATTCAATTCACGCTGCAGAACAGGCGCCACCGCGGCGTGAACAGCCGCGCCGGTTTCATCTATGCCGCGACGCAGCTCTCCGTCGGTCTTTGTCGTGGGTTGAATGAGAGGATACTTGGAGAGATCGCGCATCTCTTCGCTCGCGGCCTTATCAGGATGGGCCAGCGTCCTTCCCTCCCGATCGGTCACGATCACCATGACTCCCGGCTTGCCGGCGATGATCTCCTCCACCCGGGCCTGAATGACGTTTAACAGGTCGATGGCGCATTCCGAAAAGGCAATAAACCGGCCCTTCTCATCCCATATTGGACTGGCAATCTGTATATTCGGGACATGCGATACCCGGCCCATCCTTGCTGGGCCGATGAACGTCTTTCCGGTGCGGACCACCTCCTGATAGTAATCCCGATCCCGATAACTGGTTCCCGCATTCGGTGTCCCGAATTTGTCGAAAGGAGGCTCGACCGCAACCGAGAACCCGTCGGCGCTGCCGACATACATCAGGGCCAATCCGGGGAAAGCGGCCTTCTGGGTCGTTACAATCTTCTGGAGCACGGCCGGTTCCAGCGTTCCCCAGGCTTCGACCTGTCTTGCCAGCATCTCGACCGCCCGGGCATATTCGTCCACTTGCAGCCCCACGTTTCGAGCGATTAATCTCGCCGTCAACAGCGCTTCCTCTTCGGCCCTCGCCGCCAGTCTCGACTCCCATTGCTCTGCCAGGGATCGCCCAAGCAGGATGGCCGGCAGAGACATCAGCAAACCCATCAAGATGAAAAGGAGACGCCATTTCCTTTCCGTCTTTACATGATCCACTTCGGGCGGATCGGCACCTCTATCAACAAAACTTTTCGATAAAACCATGGCTGCACCCAATTAAAAACACTTTTAGTTTTGGTGCTGATTAAACTGTCTTAACCCTACGTCCGGGCACGAAAGTCGCCTGCCACCATACCGTACGATTTATTCGGATTCCAACTAGA
>JAHFEM010000449.1 GCA_023248505.1 Nitrospirota bacterium | reverse complement strand
AGATCTCTACCTGCTCCATGTCATGCCGCCTATCTATCATCCAGCTATGTCAAGCCGTATCGGTCCGGAGGTTCTGAAACAGATCAGGAGTTTTGAGGAAGAAGAGCACAAGAAACTTGTAACACTCGCGAGGAACGTCAGTCGAAAAGGGATGGAAGTTCATCCGATGTTCAGAGAAGGCATCCCATTTCGAGAAATACTCAAGGCAGCCGACGAGATCTCGGCTGATTTGATTGTGCTCGGCACCCAAGGCCGGACCGGCCTCGACCGCTTCATGATAGGAAGTGTTGCCGAGCGCGTGGTGAGAAAATCACCCTGCCCGGTATTCGTCATCAGACCGAAAACCCGGCCCATTGCTAAGAAAATAAAGGCCGCATAATATCGGTTGAGGACTGCCTCTCATATAGATCGGATGTTATGTCCTGAAAATTCTTTCCTTTCTGCGAAACCTTCCCCCGTATGTCTATAGATGCTTTTCGCCCGGCGGTTCAAACCGATCCACAAGCGCGTGAACCTTGGAACGGGCCTCCTGATTGCCCACAATCAGCAGGGTATCTTCTGGTTCGAGCACCGTCCCGCCGGTTGAGATGAGGAATTCATCCTTTCTTCTGATTAATACAATCAATGCCTCTTTTGGGAAGCCGATCTCCACAACCTGTTTCCCAACGACCGGAGAATGGCTCGGAACTTTTACTTCGATCAGCTCCCCTTTGACTCTGTCGTTGGGTCCATAAGTGATCGGATAAGAAGATTGGTCTGGAAGAGAGGCTTCGACTCCAAGCTTTCTTGCGACCCAGGGGATCGATGATCCTTGCAAGACGGCGGACGTCAGAACAATAAAAAATACGAGATTAAAAAGGATCTCGGCTTTGGGAATCCCGGCCAGCAAGGGGAAGGTCGCTAAGATGATCGGAACGGCGCCGCGCAGACCGATCCATGCCACCAACACTTTTTCTTTGAGATCCATCTTAGAAAAGAAGAGGGTGAGAAAGACAGCAAGCGGTCGGGCGCCCAACATCAGGAAGGCCGAAATAAACAATCCAATGCCGATGACCGAAACGAGCTGGGACGGAAAAACCAACAGCCCCAACACCAGAAACATTGCAATTTGCATCAGCCAGGCCACCCCATCCTGAAAGCGCATCAAGCTCTTTTTATGGAGGAAGTCGCTGTTTCCCATGATCAGGCCGGTGGTTAAAAAGGACGCCATCGGATCATTGCTCCCCGATTCCAACTCCAGCAGCGGTTTTAAACTTCCTTTTATGCTGAATTTTTCGATCGGAGGACCACGAAGAGCGCCGCCGCATCGGTTGACGAGACGATCGCGCCGAGAAGCACCCCTTCGGTGAGAGAGAAATCAAGAATGAGGGTCGCAAAGCCGCCGACCAGCAGCGCCGTGATTAGAACCCCGAGCGTGGAGAGGATAAATCCTTTCCCCATAACCGGACGAACGCGGGTCCAGTCGGTATCGAGACCTCCGGCGAAGAGGATGAAGGCGAGGGCAATGACGCCGAGGGATTGGGCGAGCCTGGCATCGGTAAACTCAATTCCGCCGGGGCCGTCCGAGCCGGCCAGCATTCCAATGAGGAGAAAGAGAAGGAGCGATGGGACCCCCCATCGTCCGGAAGCCTTGCTGGCGATCACGCTGATCAGAATGAGAACAGAGGCTCCGACGAGGATATATTCAACGTGGAACTGAGGGATCATCCTTGATGCTGTCTCCATTCAATTAATTATTGTGCAGGGAATTCTCTAAGGCAAAAGCGATCTGCTTCTGCAAAGCGCCCTGCCCGGAAATGGATTTGATTAGGAGCGCTTCTTCCTTTTTACGCCCGCACGGGACTTTGGGCGGACGATCAACACCGGGCAGGAGGCCTTTCTGGCCACCCGCTCGGCCACGCTTCCCATCATGAACCGATCGAGACCGGTGCGCCCTGTGCCGAGCACCACCAGATCGGCCGAGAGATCGTCGGCCGCTTTGAGGATCTCACGAAAGGGGTTCCCCTCTTTCAGAATCGGACGCACCTTGATCCCTCTGCGACCGATCTCTTTCGCGAGGAGGAGCTTCTCCCCCTCCTCCCTCTTCATCTCTTTTATCCATTCAATAATCGCGATGTTCCTGGCGCCGATACGGGTCGAGACGGCCGGATTATAAACCGGCTGCTCGAACACATGGAGCAGAGAAAGCTTCGCCTTGCTCTTTTTTGCAAGATAAAGAGCATGGTTGAGCGCCTCTTTCGAATAGTCCGAAAAATCGGTTGCAATCAAAATTCGACGCAGTGTCACCATCCCCTTATTCTCCCTTTTTAATCTCCCTTCATCGCATGCCCTTCGTTTTTTTATCCGTCGAAGCCAAACTTAACCGATCTTTAGACGGATTGCCATGAGGGAAGACACTCTTTACTGTCTTGCTTTTATTTCTAGTCGAGAATACCGGTTCATTGAGCTGCAGCGAGGGGATGGGGTTAAAGCGGAACAAATCGGTGGAGGCTGGGGAGATCGATATCGAGATTAAAGTTCGACCTCTTCATCGTTCTTCCTCCTTGTTTTAACCTTCCACGACCACTTCCAGCTTTCCCTCGACATGAAGGAGCTCTGTTTCAATCCGGCCGTTCGGCCCGCGCCGGAATTGAAGGTGAACGGAGGCCGAGCCGACTTGAAGGTGATCGATCTCCACCTCTTGGAGAAAAGGGGGGAGGGCCGGACGGATGATCCGGAGATGGCGACGAAAAGCATCCGGGACCAGCCCCAGGGAGGTCTGAAGAAGATAAGGGACCGCGCCGGCGGCCCAGGCCTGCGGGTGACAGGCGACTGGA
>JAHFEM010000066.1:6870-8148 GCA_023248505.1 Nitrospirota bacterium | reverse complement strand
GATTGAGCGGGTTCGCCGCATTCATGGCGCGGGCTTCCAGAACCCGCCACCACTCGGCGACGCTCGCCTCGATCGCCTCGCGCCAGGTTCGGTCGCTCTTCCGCCTCAGATAGGGAATCAGGGCCCGGATCGTCTCGGCGCTGTCGCCGGCCAGATTGACCTCCATCGGATAGCGCATGCTGAGCATCCGCCCGTCGATATCGATCTGCACGCCGCGCGCCTGCCCCTCCTTCGGAAGAAACTCGGAGTAGGGAAACCGGCTTCCGATCATCAGCAGCGTGTCGCAATGCTCCATCATCTCCCAGCTCGGCCGGGTGCCGAGCAGCCCGATCGACCCCGTGACGAAGGGAAGATCGTCCGGCAAGACCGCTTTGCCGAGGAGCGCCTTCGCGACCCCGGCCCCGAGGAGGTCGGCGATTTCGAGCACCTCGTCCGTGGCGCGCAGCGCGCCGGCGCCGACGAGGAGGGCGACGCGGCTTCCTTCGTTGAGGACGTTCGCCGCGCGCCGAAGGTCGTCTTCTTTGGGAATGATTCGCGGCTCCGAGTAGCCGATGCCGGTGAAGATGAACCCATGCCGGCGCTCCGGCTCCTTCATCGGCGCTTCCTGCACATCTCCCGGAAGGATGACGCAGGTGACCGTCCGCTCCGCCTGGGCGATCCGGATGGCGCGATCGATCAGTTGCCGGACCTGGACCGGATCGGCGGCCATCTGGACATATTCGTGGGCGACGTCTTTGAAGAGGGTGATCAGATCGACCTCCTGCTGATAGTGGCCGCCGAGCGAGCTGCGATGGGCCTGGCCGACGATGGCGAGCACCGGCTGATGGTCGAGCTGGGCGTCGTAGAGGCCGTTCAATAAGTGGATCGCCCCCGGGCCCGAGGTGGCGAGGCAGACGCCGATCTCGCCGGTGAACTTGGCGTGAGCGCATGCCATGAAGGCGGCCATTTCTTCATGGCGGACCTGGACGAATTCGGGCCGGTCCCCCGCCCGGTTGAGCGCCCCCATGATGCCGTTGATCCCGTCGCCGGGATAGCCGTAGATCCGGGTGATGCCCCAATCCAAGAGTCGTTTCACCAAAAAATCGCTGACGGTGTCGGCCATGAAAACCTCCTATTAGAAATAGAATGTCAAAATTGGACTTTTTTTCGGTCCTAGTCGCCGGCATAGGCGATGGCTGTGATCAACGCGTTCTCCGCTTGGCGGGAGTCGAGCCGGGTGTGCTGGACCACGATCGGGACGTCCGACGCGATGATGCCGGCGTAGTCGGCGTCGCGGGG
>JAHFEM010000066.1:0-6860 GCA_023248505.1 Nitrospirota bacterium | reverse complement strand
ATCGTCATTTCGACATGGACATCCTGATCGGTGGCGTTGAGCAAGCAGGCGGTCTCGTGGCGGGTCGTCTGCGGCTCGCCGTGGCGCCAGCCGGGGATATATCCCTCGGCAATCGCCCAACGTTTTTTCCCGATCGGTAATGTCATCTTCCTTCTTTGCGCAAAAGGCGGCCCCACGCCTGATAACAAAATTGTATAGAGAAGCTTGGCGTCAGGACAATTAACCCATCCGGATGATCGCCTTTTGTGTCGGCGCCGCGGGGGCTTCTCCAATGCGGGCGCCGCGCGGAGATTTCTAAGGGGCCCATTGAAGGGAGGGGAGAGATACGCTACACTTGAAAAATCGATGACAGATTGGGAGGCGACGATGAAGGCGGAGGCATTGGATTTGACAAAGCGGTACCCGAGAAGTCCCCGGGAGAAGCTCGGCGGTTATGCCCACCTCGCCCGGATGATCGACAAGGCGAGGGCGAAGGGGGCCGGCACGTTGGGAGAGTACATCTACCCCTGTCCGCTCGATCAGTTGCTCCTTGAATTCCTCGGCGTCGATGCCGATGCGTTTATGAACACGGCGAAAGAGCGGGACGATCAGGGAATCCTTGAATGGTTCCAACACAACGCCAAGATCCACACCGGGGAGCAGATCGACGCCTGGAGCAAGGTGTTTTTGAGCCGGACACCGCAAAACGAGGAAAGCCGGCAACGGTTCCTGAAGACGCGCGAGCGGGTCGCTCCAAATCGAACCGATATCACCGGTTGGATCGATCTGCTCGATCTGGAAGAGGGCCGGCAAGTGCCTCAAAGAACAGTGAGGAATGAGTAGTCAGGGCGAGGGGATCTTCTGCCTTTCTCTCTTCACTGGTTTCCAAGCGCCGGTCATGTTATGATGCCCTCCTATGACTTCAATGCCGCCCGATAGCTTGGTCGTCCATTACCATGAGATCGCCCTGAAAGGGGACAACCGTCCCCTCTTTCTCCGTCAATTGATCGAGAACATTCAGAAGGCGACCCAACGCCTCGGCGTTCAAAAGATCGTGGCGCCGCGGGGGAGGATCCTTCTATTCCTAGAGAAGGGGGCGAACTGGGAGGAGATCGTCGGACGGTTGGGGTCGGTCTTCGGGATTGCCAACTATTCGCCCGCCTGGCGGCGATCGACCCGTTACGAGGCGATTGAGGAGACGATTGCCGCGCTGATCCCGGAAAAGGCCTTTTCAAGCTTCCGCATGTCGGCCCGCCGGGGAGATAAAAGCTATCCGCTCAGCTCGCAGGAGATGAACGAGCGGCTGGGCCGGTTCGTTCAGGAGCGGAGCGGCGCGCGGGTCGATCTGGAGAACCCGGAGCGGACGTTCCACGTTGAAATCCTGCCGAGAGAGGCGTTGATCTACACTGAAAAAGTGAGGGGGCCCGGGGGGCTTCCGGTCGGGGTCTCGGGCCCGGTCGCCGTGCTGCTTTCAGGCGGGATTGATTCCCCGGTTGCCTCTTACCTGATGATGAAGCGGGGATGCACCGTCTCCTTCATCCACTTCCACAGTTATCCTTTGGTCACCAAGGCTTCTTGGGAGAAGGCGGAGGAGCTGGTAGAGCATCTCACTCGATATCAATACGATTCTCGCCTCTATGCGGTTCCATTCGGCGAGATCCAGCGACAGATTGTCGCGGAGGCGCCGGCGGCCCTCCGGGTGGTCCTCTACCGCAGGTTTATGTTCCGAATCGCGGAGGAACTGGCCCGGCGCGAGCGGGCGAAAGCCTTGCTGACCGGCGAGAGCGTCGGGCAGGTCGCTTCGCAGACATTGGACAATCTTGCGGTCATCCAGGAGGTGGCGACATTGCCGATTCTTCGTCCTCTGATCGGCTCCAATAAGGATGAGATTATTGAGATCGCGCAGCAGATCGGGACCTACCTCATCTCCATCCAGCCGGATCAAGATTGTTGCCGGCTTTTTACCCCGCCCCATCCGAGCGTGCGGGCTCGCCTAGAGGATATCCGGCGGGCAGAAGCGAAGCTCGATATCGACGGTCTCGTCAAGCTCGGGGTCGAAGGGGTGACGATTCGAGAATTCCGTTTCTCGCAAGAAAACGGACGGTAGCCTTCATCCCCCTTTTCCCTCCGTTTGCGCTCCTGCTCCTCTCTCCCATTCTTTTATCACTCCTGAAGAACCCGTAAAATACCAAAAAAGGTTATTTATTCCTTACGGAAAACATAACGCCTAGTCGTATTTATCTATGAAAAAATTAATTAAAACAGACACTTCTGCCGTCACTAATTTTAAAAAGTGGCATAATTATTAAATGAGAATCGGATGAGAGTGGATTTGATGCCTGTGAGATTCCAGTTTTAGAAATGGACTGGAGCGGGGCAGGTTGATTTTTGGAGAAGCAATGAAAGAGCGCAAGCCGAGAGGTGATCCCGCCGGGTTGAATTCCTTTGGGGATTCCGAGATACTGAAGGCATTATCCGAAGAGCCCTTTGGCGACCTAACGCGTCTTGCCGCTCAACTCTGTTCTGCACCGATCGCATTCATTCACGTCCTCCAGAACAATCGACACTACATCAAATCAGAAATGGGCTTGGAAGTCCAAGCGAATCCACCTGACCTGCCGTTTTTCTCTCAGGCCATTTTACATTCGGATGTTTTTGTCGTGCCGGATACATCGGTCGATGAACGGTTCTCAGCGAATCCGCGGGTCGCGTCGTCTCCTCCTGTTCGCTTCTATGCGGGAGTGCCCCTGATCACTGCGCAAGGAGAGGGGGTGGGCGCGCTGTCCGTCATGGGTCCGACTCCAAAAACCCTCCAGCCCGATCAAATCGAATCGCTCCGAACAGTGGCACGCCAGGTTATCCAGCGTTTTGATCTGTGGAGCCATCTTGTCGAATTGAGATGGAGCGCCAACGAACGCAAATTGTTTGAGGGGCGCTTGGCTGCGGAGCACGCGATCACGCGTATTCTGGCCCAATCCAGAACGCTGAGCGAAGCGGCTTCGAGTATTCTTCGGGTCGTCTGCGAGAGCCTGGGATGGAGGCTCGGCATCTTCTGGAAGAGTAATAATCAGGTCCGTGTTCTGACGTGTGTCGACGCCTGGCGGGCCCCTTCGACGAATACTTCTGGGTTCGAAGCGATCAGTCGGGAGAGCCTGAGTTGGCCCGACGAGGGGCTCCCGGGGCGCGTCTGGATCAGCGGGGAGCCGGACTGGATCGTTGATGTGGCTCAAGATCCCCACTTTGAACGGGCCTCCATCGCCGAGAGGGAAGGATTACACGGGGCTTTCGCGTTTCCGATTCGAGGTCAGAATCAGGTGCTCGGCGTCATGGAGTTCTTCGCCTCCGAGAGAAGGGAACCCGATGAGAACTTGCTTGAGATGATGTCGAGCATGGGGACTCAGATCGGTCAATTCATGGAACGAAAGGGGGCCGAGGAGACCCTCATCCAATGGGCGGCCATCGTTGCATCTTCGAATGATGCGATCATCGGAAAGACATTAGACGGGATGATCACCAGTTGGAATATGGGCGCTCAGAAGCTCTTTGGTTATTCGTCCGAAGAGATGGTGGGGCAGCCGATTTCCATCCTCTTGCCCTCTGATCGCATCGATGAGCTGGAGGAGATTCTGGCGAGGATCAGGCTGGGAGAGCCGGTGAACGATTACGAGACCGTGCGCATCCGGAAAGATGGCGAGCGCATCTATGTTTCCATGTTGATCTCGCCGATTAAAGATAATGCGGGAAAGATTATCGGCGCCTCTTCGATTAATCGAGATATCACCGAGCGGAAGCGGGCGGAAGCGGCGCTACGGGCAAGCGAAGCGCGGTTTCGGCGTTTGGCGGAATCGAATATCCAGGGAATTATTTTCTGGGATGTGGATGGAAACATCACCGAGGCGAACGACGCTTTCCTGAAAATGGTCGGCTACACGCGGAAAGATCTTCTTTCGGGGAAGATCCGGTGGCGGGACATGACACCGGAGGAATATCGACCCCTTGATGAGCGAGGGCTCCAAGAGATTGCCGAGACCGGCGCCTGCACCCCCTTTGAGAAGGAGTACCTCCATAAAGACGGCAGCCGCATTCCGGTCCTCATCGGGGCGGCGTTGCTGGAGGGTTTTCAAGACCGGGGAATCTGTTTTGTGATTGATCTGACCGATCGAAAGGAGATGGAGAAAGCGCTCCGGGAGAGCGAGGCGCGCAAGAGAGCGATTTTAGAGTCCTCGCTCGATTGCATTATTACCATCGATCATGAAGGGAAGGTGCTTGAGTTCAATCCGGCGGCCGAAAGCACGTTCGGTTATCGCCGCGCCGAGGTGATCGGAAAAGAGATGGCGGAGCTGATCGTTCCCCCTTCTCTTCGAGACCGTCATCGGGCCGGCCTGGCCCACTATCTTGCGGGCAGAGAACGGCAAGTCTTGTATCGCCGGATTGAGATTACGGCGATGCGGGCCGATGGGAGAGAGTTCCCTGTCGAATTGACGATCACCCGTAACCTCTTAGAGGGGCCGCCGCTGTTTACCGGATATATTCGGGACATCAGCGAGCGCAAACGGATCGAGCAAGAGCGGGACCACCTTTTCATTCAGGAGCGCGTTGCAAGAGCGCAAGCGGAGGAGGCGCGGCGGCAGATGACCTTTCTCGCGGAGGCGAGCACGCTGCTTGCCTCGTCGCTGGACCATGAAACGACCCTCGCCCGCGTGGCGCGCCTGGCGGTGCCTTATTTGGCCGACGGCTGCGTGGTCGATATTCTGGAAGAGGACCAGACGGTGCGCCGTCTTGCCGTGGCTGCAACCGATCCTTCCAAAGAAGAGCTTGGAAGAGAGCTGATACGGCGCTATCCTCCCGGCCCGAACGACTCGGATCCCCTCCAGCGGGTTCTGCAGACCGGAAAGCCGATCTTCCTCCCATTGATCACCGAGGAGATGTTGGCCTCCGTCGCGCGAGATGAAGAATACCTGAAAATCGCCCGATCGCTCGACATGAAATCGGCCATCATCGTGCCGCTTTTGGCCCGGGAACGGACGCTCGGCGCCATTTCCTTTGTATTGACCGATTCGGACCGCCGTTATCGTCCGGCGGATCTGGCCCTGGCGGAAGATTTGGCCCGGCGGGCCGGGATGGCGGTGGACAACGCTCGGCTCTATCGAGCGGCCCAGGAGGAGATCAAAGAGCGAAAGCGGGCGGAAGATCATCTTCAGTTTTTGGCGGATCATGATCCTTTAACGAGGCTGCCGAACCGGGTTGTTTTCGCCGATCGGCTCGGTCAAGCCATCCACCGGGCGCGTCGACATCCGAATTTGATCGCCGTCTTATTTTTGGATCTCGATGGGTTTAAGAGCATTAACGATTCCTTAGGCCACGCGGTCGGAGATCAGTTGCTCAAGGAGATCGCCGACCGGCTGGTCCACTCTGTCCGCCAGTCCGATACCGTCGCCCGCTTGGGAGGAGATGAGTTTACCCTTATCCTGGCCGATCTTGAAGAAGCTCAAGACATTCCGGGAATTACGCAGGCCATCTTGAATCTCTTAGCCAAACCGTTCCGTCTGGAGGGCTATAAGCTCTCCGTTACAGCAAGCATCGGCATCTCCCTTTACCCGCCTGATGGGGAGGATCCGGAAATATTGCTGAAGAAAGCCGATAAGGCGATGTACCTTGCCAAAGAGCGGGGAAAAAATAATTATCAATTTTATTCTCCGCTGGACATCTCCCGACAGGAATCTTTCCAAGATCCGGCCTAGCCCGGAAGGACGCTCCGCTCCCGAAAGACTCGCCTCCCCCTTTCAGAAAAATCGCACCGACAGAAACGGCCCAATACCCGAACGTTGATTCTCAATGCGCGGCGACCGCCGCCGGTGTGACGTTTCATGCCCTGATGTATCGAAATGAATAGGTCGGTCTGTTTTGGATACGCCCCCGCCGCCTCTCTCCGTGGAGCAAGTTTAAACTGTATTGAAGCATTCGGCGGATTCGGCGCCGATCTTACCGCCCGTCCTCTTGGAATAGAGGTTGCATTCAAAGCGTAGGAATCGGGTCCGGGCTGGAAAACATTTTCCCCGGACCGTTGCGGACCTAGGGTCATTCATTAGACGAGGAGAGAGAAAATGAAGAGGATGATGGTGTGGGCCGTGTTGGCCGTCGTATTGCTCGACTCGGCCGATCGGGCCGATGCGCTCCTGATCAATCGGGGCGGAGGGCTGATTTATGATAGCGACCGCAATATCACCTGGCTGGCCGATGCAAATTATGCGGAGACATCCGGCATAGACGCCGACGGCTTGATGACCTGGGATCAGGCCAACGCCTGGGCCGAGGGGCTGGTTTATGGCGGCCATGACGATTGGAGGCTTCCGTCGAATTTGAATCCGGACGGATCGGGGCCGTGTAATAGTCTTGGGTTGATGGTCCCGGAGGTCTGTAAGGGGAGCGAACCGGGACACCTCTTTTACAGCGAACTCGGCGCAACGCTGGGGGCGTCGGTCCTCGCCGGAGAAGACCCCGGCGTGGCCCTGTTTAGCACCCCCGATCGGGCCTTTTGGTCGGGACCGGAGTACCAGGGTGATCCGACTATTCAGTTTCTTTTCGATTTCACGAGCGGCGTCCAACGCGCCGATGCCAGATCATCCCCCTATACGGCCTGGGCCGTACGGGAAGGTGATGTGGCGCCGGTTCCGGAGCCGGCGTCTCTCTTTTTGGTCGGCTCCGGTTTGATCGGGATGATTCTTTGGAGAAAATGGCGGACGGCTTAGAATTAGAATAGGGGACAGAGGGCTTTCTTTCAGAGGGTGCGGAAGGAGATTTTCCGCACCCTCTTTTGGTAAGAGAACTTCGGTCGGACCGGTTTGAGGCGGGAACTTCTCATTCATCTACAGATTGAGGAT
>JAHFEM010000448.1 GCA_023248505.1 Nitrospirota bacterium | reverse complement strand
CAGCTCTTTCCCGAGCTTCCCCGCCATCGCCATTTTCCCTTCCACCATCGGAATCATCCCGGAGAGAAAGAGGAGGTTTCCGCTCCGAACCGCCGGGACATAGGTTGCGACCGGCTTGGGGGGAGAGGGAAGGGTAAAGCCGAGTGTTTGTAGTTTCTTTTCGTAATCCATTTTATCCTCAAGTTTTGATGCGGGTTTTTATCTAACAGAGTTTCCATTCAGTTTTGGAATACGTTTTTGACATGCCAATCGAGATATTCAGGATTGGGCGCAAAACGACGAGGCATTTGTATTTTTTGGTTACAAAAACTCAATAGCGCTGCCTTTGTGAATTCTTTTCGAGAGGCCGAGACTTTCGATGAAACCATAATCTCAAAACTTTGATTAATGGAGGTGAGCCCTCGATCAAAAGCTCTGTCATGCAGCGCACACAAGCATACCCCATTCTGGGGGTCTGTTCGTTGTTCCTTGTTAGCGGACCACGGTAAAATGTGACTTCCCACAAGCAATTGAGGAAGGTCAATTTCACAGACGCAGCAAGAGTACTCATAACTTGACAAAACAGTTCTTCGAAAAAAAGCCTGTCCCAACCGTACTAACACAGTAGCCTCTCGTTCAGTTGTCCCCAAGGGACGTGAAATTACCGGAGCCTCATCCTGGTTTGAAAGAACTTCTTCTGCGTGCTTATCTGCTAGAATCTGTTGGCTTTCAGCAACAAGAGAGTCCCACCTTTGGTAAAATTTATTCCAGATTTCACGATCCGCTTTACTGAAGTGAGTAAGACCACTGATACCCCTTTGAGATAATAAAGGGTCAAAAGCTCCGAAATTTCCTAGCTTGCGAGCTACCGAGCTGGGAGTGCGGCCAAGCAGTTGAGCCAACCGAATAACTTCCGGATTATTGGCCTTGGTTTTAGCGAAAGGAATCTGGCAGTAGAGATACAACGCAAGAATTAATTCCTCTCGCGACCATGAGGTATTATATTTGGATTGCGTCATCTGGAGAAAGGAACAAGAATGTAACAGAACCCCTCTGTGTTCACCTGAGGATCATAATGAGGATCAGAATCTATTCGATATTCAGACATTAATTGTTCTCGATTGATTCGTTCAAGATGGCATCGAACTCCATCAATCGTTAGTACTGCTGCTTCCCGTTCACCTTCAAAATATAACGGAATATTGATCGAGTTACCTTCTTCGGTCATCATTTCTATAGTTCTTTTAAGCTTCATGTTTTACCTCTAATTTATGGTTTGCATGGTTGTGATTTACATATCCCACATGGCTTTGTGTCTTCAAGGTGGAAAGCATTTTTGAATTTAATTAGAGATAAGTATAGTACGATTTTATAGAATATATTCTTAGGCAAGTCAACGGAAGATGAAATTATCTTGAGGATTAATTTCAGGATAGCAGCCAGAGGAAACTCTCTCCCACCGGGAGCCGGTCCACGCCGAAATGTTCCGCCAGGGTCTGGCCGAGGTCGGCAAAGGTTGATCGAATGCCGAGATCACGCCCGGACTGACCCCCTTTCTGAAAAACGATCAGCGGCACATACTCCCGCGTGTGGTCGGTGCCGGGAAAAAGGGGATCGTTCCCATGGTCGGCGGTGAGAATCAGCCAATCCCCCTCCTTCATCTTCGAGACGATCTCAGGGAGGCGACGATCGAACTCCTCCAGCGCTTTCGCGAATCCGACAACATCATTTCGATGGCCGTAAAGCATATCGAAATCGACCAGGTTCGTGAAAATTAATCCGTTGTCGATCCGGTCGATGAACCGAACGGTTTGATCGACGCCGTCGTTGTTGTAATGCGTGTGGACCGCCTCGGAGATCCCGCGGCCCGAGAAGATATCTTCGATCTTTCCGATCCCGACCACCGGGATCGACGAGGCGCAAAGCCGATCGAGCAACGTCTCGGTCGGCGGAGCGAGGGAGAAGTCGCGCCGGCGGTCGGTCCGGGTGAACCGCCCCGGCTCCCCGATGAACGGCCGTGCGATCACCCGGGCGACCTGGTGCGGCGGCTTCAGGAGTTCGCGCGCCGTCCGGCAGATCTCCCAAAGTTGTTCCGGAGGAATGATTCCTTCGTGCGCGGCGACCTGAAAGACCGAGTCGGCGGAGGTATAGACGATCGGCGCGCCGGTGGCCAGATGCTCCGCCCCCAGCTCTTTGAGGATCTCCGTTCCGGAGGCGACCTTGTTTCCCAAAACCTTCCGCCCGATCGCCGCTTCGAAAGGGGCGATTACCTCCGGCGGAAAGCCATTCGGATAGGTCGGGAAGGGGATCGGGGTGATCACCCCCATCATTTCCCAATGGCCGATGATCGTATCTTTCCCCTCTGACCGCTCCGCCATTTTCCCGAAGTGACCGATTGGATTTGAGACAGGCGCAATCCCTTCCAATGATCCGATCCGTCCCAATCCCCAGGCCTCCAGATTCGGAAGCTGAAGATCCCCGACCTTCCGCGAAAGATGGCCGAGGGTGTCGCTCCCGCTGTCGCCGTATTGATCGGCATCGGGGAGGGCCCCGACGCCGACGCCATCGAGGACGAGAAGGATCACTTTTTTCCCGGCAGCGATCCGCGCCATCGCATTCACGCTCTTTTCCGTTGGTACCGATTCACCGCGCCATTGTGCTCACGGAGATTTTTAGAGAAGAAATGGGTTCCGTCATTCTTGGAGACGAAATAGAGGTAATCGACATTGGCCGGGTAGAGCGCGGCATAGAGCGCATCTTTGCCGGGGTTGGCGATCGGGCCGGGCGGCAGGCCGATGAAGCGACAGGTATTATAGGGGGAGGGAACTCCGAGATCCTTCTTGGTG
>JAHFEM010000065.1:4491-8153 GCA_023248505.1 Nitrospirota bacterium | reverse complement strand
TACGGGCGCGTTTACCTCATTTCGACCAACGGTCTGATCAACACCGGCGACGGCATGGCGCTCGCCTATCGCGCCGGGGCGCCCTTGCAGGATATGGAATTCGTTCAATTCCATCCGACGACGTTGAAAGAGACCGGCATTCTGATCACAGAAGGAGCGCGCGGAGAGGGCGGCTTTCTCTTCAACGCGCGCGGCGAGCGGTTCATGGAGAAATATGCGCCGAAGATGATGGAGCTGGCGAGCCGAGACGTCGTCTCCCGGGCCGAGTACCAGGAAATCATGGAAGGACGCGGCGTCGACGGCTGCGTGATGCTCGACCTGCGGCATCTCGGCAAGGCGAAAATTATGGAGAAGCTCCCGCAGATCTGGGAGCTCTCGATCACCTACGCGGGGGTCGATCCGATTGAAGCCCCCATTCCGGTGACCCCGGGCGTTCACTACTCGATGGGAGGAATCCAGACGAATGTTCATGGGGAAACGCCGATCACGGGATTATATGCCGCGGGGGAGTGTGCCTGCGTTTCGGTGCACGGCGCCAACCGGCTCGGCGGGAACGCCCTGATGGAGACGATCGTCTACGGCCGGCGGGTCGGCGCCCGCGCCGCGGAGCACGCGGAGAGAACGCAACCGGTTCATTCTTCGGATCGGGCGCTTCAGAAAGAACGGGAGCGGATCGGAGCGCTCCTCTCCCGGAAGGAAGGGGAACGGGCGGGACTGCTCCGCGAGGAGATCGGAAAAGTCATGGCGGAGCATTTCGGCATTCTGCGGACGCGAGATCGGATGGAAGAGGGAAAACGGAAGCTCGCGGCGATCCGGCCGAGGCTGGACAAAATCGCCCTTCACGATCGGGGAAAGACCTTCAACTTGGAACTGATCGATGCCCTGCAGATTTTCTCGATCATGGATTTGGCGGAGACCATCGCCGCCGGGGCCGCCGTTCGGGAGGAATCGCGCGGCGCCCACGCCCGAACCGATTTTCCAAAACGCGACGACGTGAATTGGCTGAAACACACGCTGGCTTATCCCTCAGAAACCGGCCCTCGCCTCGACTACCGGCCGGTGTCGATCACGCGGGTGCCGCTGGGCGAGCGAAAATATTAAACAAGCGGCGCTCAAATCAATTCAATCCGCCTGAAACAGTGTGAAGGATCACCCCGTTTGCCCCGACCGCCCAACCTTCCAGCCCGCCCGGCGCGAAGTAAAGTCCATTCAGACTTTGAATCGTTCCAACCGGTAATTGCCGCGTCCAATTGGACCCGCCGTTCTGTGTATACAGGACAACTCCCGAGGCGCCCACTGCCCACCCGTTATTGGCGTCGGAGAACCGAACGGTAGAGAGAGCCGATGCCGTCGATGATGCTTGCTGCACCCAGGTAGCGCCTCCATTGGTGCTCCTATAAACCCTTCCCGAACTCCCCACGGCCCAGCCGGTGGAGGCGTTAATGAAATAGACAGAATTCCAGGTGGTGTTGGTAGGGGTGGTCTGGGCGCAGGCCCAACTCGACCCCCCGTCTGTCGTGCGCGCGGTCCATCCGCTGGTTCCGACGATCCAACCATTGCTGGCATCGAGGAAATAAACGCTGTTCATCGTGGCCGTCGTGGGAAGACAGGGGGTCGATTGACCGGACCAGCTGGTTCCGTTGTAGTAGTAAACCTGCCTCGTCGTGGCCCCATTGACGACCCTGCCGACCGCCCAACCGTTGGTGGCATTGACGAAGTGAACTCCCTTCAGGCTTCCCGATCCCGCCAGAGTGGTATTGAGTCCCCACGATCCGCTGCTGTAATGATAAATCCCCCGGGTATTGTTGACGGCCCAGACGTTGGTCGCGGAGACCATGGAGAGACCGTTAAAGTCTCCTGCAACCCCCGAATCTTGGATCCAGCTTGTCCCTCCATTCGATGTACTCAATACTGTCCCGGAGGCCCCGACGGCCCAGCCGTTGAGTCCGTCGAGAGCGAAAGAGACAGAGTTTAAATTGTTGATGGAAGGCCCGGAGACGTTTGCCCAATCGGTCCCATTTGAACTGGTGGAGACCATCCCGGAGAGACCGACCGCAACGCCATTTCCGCTGTCGGAAGCAACTCCTCTGATATATTTCGGAGAAGGAAGCGTTGGATCGCCGGCGTTAAAGGTGACGGGAGACCATGCCGCCCCATTCCACTGAAGGAGGGTTCCTGCGCCGGTGTTATCATCTCCTCCGACCGCCCAGCCTAAATTTGGACTTGAGATGAAAAGATCCAGAAGGGTCGACGTGGTGCCGCTATCCACTATTTCCGTCGTCCAGGGCTCCAGGCCGGTATCCGAGTAGATGTGAAGAATCGTTCCATTCCCGCTCAGATCATCGGCGGCGCCGACCGCCCAGCCTTCCAATCGATCCGGAAAGGGGGAGTTCGAATCTTTGGGAAGAAAGAAAATGGAGAAGAGTTCCCCTGAGGTCTTGGAATCCTGGGGGATGATCCCGGCCCAATTATCGTCTGTCCACAAGAGAGGATCGTTCGGATTGTTTACAGTGATCCAGCCGTGATCCGAGTCATTCATCATAATGTGGGTGAACTGATCGGCCCTTCCTGAAACGATTTGTGTCCAAGATCCGCTCCCATTCCGATAAAGAAGGGTCCCTGTGTCTCCAACGGCCCATCCATGAGCGGCATCGAGAAAGTAAACCGATTGAAGCGGTTGGGCGGTCGGACTCGTCTCGGCCTCCCATGTGGCTCCGCCGTTATTGCTGTGCAGAATCGTCCCGCTATCGCCGACAATCCACCCTTCGAGAGGGTTGATAAACTGGATCCCGCGAAGATGTACGCTCGTGCCGCTGACGACTGAAACCCAATTGTTTCCGTAATCGGGAGCGTCCGGGGGAGATCGGAAGAGGGTCCCCCCATCTCCGACCGCCCAGGCCACCCCCTCTTCAGAGAAGGCCACATCATTGATGGAATAACTGGTCGGCTTCGGATTTTGATGCTCCCACGCCAGGGGATTGCTCAGACCGATCTGGATCGTCTTCGATTGCACCGCAGAGACATTATTTCCGCCGGAGGTCCCTGTAAGGGTAATGGCCGCCGAATAGCCTTGTCCGCAGGCGAGGGCCGATGCGTCGGCCGTAACGGTGATGCTCGGAGAGGTCGCCCCGACGGCAACGGTTCCGCTGGTGATATCGACGGAAACCCATCCCGTCTCCGGACCGCCATAGGTCACCGCCGCGCTCCAGCCGAGATCGGTGCCGCCCTCATTCTGAATCGTAAACGGCTGAGGATCCGTGCTCCCCTTGCAGGAGGCCGCAAAGAATCCAAGGGCCGTGGTGCTGGGGGCGATCTCCGCCTCCGAAGGGATATCTTTCACTTCCACCGTCACGCTCTGGGGAGAATTGGCCGCTTCCGCGGAGACGATCGTGATCGTTCCCGAAGAGGTCGTTCCGCAAAGAAGGTCGGCGGTATCGATATCCTCCACGGTAACCACCGAGGGATCGGCCCCGGCCAGGGGCGAGAACTGAATCCAAGAGTCGCTTCCCGTTCCACTCCATTGAAAGCTCCCGTCTCCGATGTTGGAGATCGTGAATGAGGGATTTAAGCTCGTGGCGAGCCCGCCGCAGGACGGGGTCGTAAATGTCACCTTCGTTGGATCGGCGTCGATCAATGGAACCGGCGGAGGGGGTAGGACAGGG
>JAHFEM010000065.1:0-4481 GCA_023248505.1 Nitrospirota bacterium | reverse complement strand
GATTTCGATGATTTGGGAATACGTCTGTCCGCAAGCAAGACCGGCCGTATCCACCTGGGCGGTCACGGTATGGGGGGCTGTCCCGTTCTCGGGAGTCAGCGTCAACCAAGAAGGGAGATTCGAGGCCGACCAGGCCAGCGTTCCCTCGCCGGCATTGGTGACTTCGATCGTCTGGCTGGCCGGATTCGACCCGCAGCTGACGCTGGCGAATGAGAGGTCGGTTGCATTGAGCTGAATCGACGGAGGAAGCGGATTCTGCTGATCCGAAGGAGGCAGATTTTGATACCGTTTACCGTCGCTTCCTCCACATCCGGCCAAACAAATTAGACAGATCAAAAGGGCGATTTTCTTCATGTTGCCTTAAAGTATAACGTACCCTCTCCTTCCTGTCAGTGCATTTGGGGGAGCGAGAACCGTCCAAGAACAGAACCTCCTCCTACAATCGCCAGCCTTGTAAATGGCCGAAGCAACGAAAGAAACCAGAGGGCTTAAACGGAGATCATTGATGGGGAAAAAGAACAAACGTCCGGCGGACGTCTAGCGGACTTACCGGGGATTACGCTTGATAGTAGTGCCCTTCGAGATTCCCCCCGCCGACGAATTTGAAGACGGTGTTTCCAATCCGAATCAAATCGCCGTCTTTCAATGCGGAGCCGATGACTTTGATGTCGTTGACGTAAATGCCGTTTTTGCTGCGGAGGTCTTTCACCATCGTTTGATTGTTCTTCCGATAAAACTCGGCGTGATTTCGGGAGACGGTTTTTTCGTCGAGCGAGATCTGGACCTGATCCCCCCGGCCGACCAGGATCTGCTTCTGGTCGAGCATATATTTTTTCCCAAGCGTTTTACCCGAGATCACGACCAGACAGGGAAGGCACTTTCGAGGATCGGTCGCCGGCGACGCATCGGGATGAATCGTCTCCTCATTGTCCATGTTGAACCTCTTTTCAAACGCTTTTAGATTCATTCCGATGGCCCTCCTTCCGGAGGGATCGGCCGTTCTCAAGGCAAGTTTATAATAAAACGGCCAATTGTCAAATAATACCCCTTCAGGATTAGAAATTTATATCCAAGCACCGGCTTAGAAAGGGGTAAAGGCCTTCTTAAGGTTTTCCCATTCCTGGAGGAGGAGAGGAGAGCGCCAGCTGATTTTTTCGACTCTGCTCTCCCGATAGCGCTTCGCCCGCCATTCCGTCGGGTCGGCCTCGATCACGATCGCGCCGTCTCGATCGGTCCGATAGATCTTTGAGGAGAGCGCATCATAAGCGGCAAGCACATCCGGATGCGGATGCCGATACGGATTGCGCCGGCCGACGGAGAAAAGCGCCGCCTTGGGCGAGACGGCGGAGAGAAAAAACGGATCGAGAGAGCTGATGCTTCCATGGTGGGGAACTTTCAGAACCGTGCTCTTTAAATCGATCCCGCTCTTGAGAAGCCGCTGCTCCCCGCCCCGTTCGATATCCCCGGTGAGAAGCAGAGAGAATCCCCCTCCCCCAAGATGGGGGCAAGCGAGCCGAAGGACGATTGAATGATTATTGAGGTCTCCCTCTCCGAATGAATCTTCCACGGCAGGATTGAGAAAGAAAATCCGGCACCCGTCGATCTCCATCGGCGGCTCGGCTGCAGTCATGGTTTTAGGTTGAAGTCCCTTCTCTTCAAGCCGCTCCGAAAAGGCCCGATAAAACGGGAGATCGCGCCTCTTCCCATTCGTCCAGGCCTCTCCGATATTAAATTTTCGGATGATGTAAGGAAACCCGCCGATATGGTCCATCTGCGGGTGCGTTCCGATCAGATAGTCGATGGTTCGAATTCGCCGCTCCCACAAATAAGGGGCAACGGCGATTCTTCCGACATTGAAATCGCCCCCCGCCCCGCCGTCGATCAACATGGTTTTGCCCCGTGGAAATTCAATCAGCGTGGCATCCCCTTGGGCCACATCGATCAATGTTATCCGCAGCCGCCCCGGAGAAAATCGAAAACTCCCCACGCCGAGAAAAAAAATGAAGAAAGCGGCGATCGTCGGCGTAAGCCACTTCCAGGAGACCTTTCGGGCCAGCATCCAGATCATCGCCCCATAAAAAAGGAGGACGATCCAGAGAGGAGGCGCGGCGGCATGGAGATCCGCTCCCGGAAACCGGGCAAAGAACGCGGTGAGGCGGTAGTAGATCGACCCGATCCATTCATGCATCCCGGCAAGCGGAAAACCCTCTGCCGTGAGGGAAAAGAGCGAGGAGAGAAGGCCGAAGGGAACGATCAGCCAACCGGCGAGAGGAATGAGAAGAAGGTTGGCAAACAGTCCGATCCAGCTGAACTGGTGGAAGTAGAAAAGGGTCAACGGAGCGGTCCCCAAGGTGGCGCCGAGCGTGGAGAGGAACATAAGCCGTCCCGGCTCGATCAGATAGGTGTGATAGCGCGATCTCTCCTTCTTCGGAACCTCCTCCGGAAAGTTCGCCTGCCACCATGAAAAGGTCAAGGTAATCATCAGGACGGAGAGAAAAGAGAGCTGGAAGGAGAGGTCAAAAATCGCCTGAGGATGAACCGCCACGATCAGGAGGGCCGCCAGGGAGAGGCTCGTCTTCAAGTCGCCGCTCCGGTTGATCCAGATCGAAAAGAGGTAGACCCAAATCATCGCCAACGAGCGGAGCGTCGCGACCTCCCCTCCCGCCAAAAAGGCGTAAAAGAGCACCGGCCCGGCCGTCATCAGCGCCGCCCACTGAGAGGGGATCTTCCGGAGAGAGAGCCGGAGCAAAACAGGCGCCGGAAGATGAAGGAGGATCCACCGGGTCAACCCGAAAATCAAGACGGAAACCAGAGCAAGATGCGAACCGGAGATAGAGAGGATATGAGTGGTCCCTGAAGCCGAGAAGACCTCCCGGATCGGCTCGGTGAGGTAGCCGGTCTCGCCGATGATCAGCGCCAGCAGGAGGGCGGCCGGCTCCTGATCCATCGAAGCAAGGATATTCTGTCGAATCCGCTCGCGCCACCGATAGAGCGGCCTGAGAAGCGGATTTCCCCCCTCTCCGACCTTTCGGACCCGATCGAGACGAGAAAGGGTCGCGACCCCGCTCCAGCCCTCTCTCTCCCGGTAATCGGCATACGGGAACGCACCGGGGGTCCCGAACTGCTGCGGACTGCGGAGACGGATCTGCATCTGGAGCCGATCCCCGTACTCGAAGGGAACATCGGGTTGATAGATTGTCAGTCGAAAGAGGCCCCGGACCGGATGAATGGCGTCGGTACGAATCTCAATCCCTTTCATTTGAAGGAGAACCTGCTGCGGGAAATGCTGAGGGGGCCCATCGATCTCGGCGACGATATCGATTTCCTCCTGATCGATATACCGCCTCAGGTCTCCCGCCGCAAAGGGGGTCGAGACGAATTGGTGGACAAGCAATCCGGAAGCGGCAAAGAAAAAGAGCGGAAGAGGAAGTTGCGCTCCCTGCTTAAACCGCCGCTCCAGGAGGAGAAAAAAAAAGAGGAAAAAGGTGAGGGTGAGGGGGAAATAAGAGAGGATCTCTCCGAGCGCCAGACCCGAGATGAAAGAAACAGTGATCGCGACCAAGGGTTTCTTCCCCAACGATCACGCTCCTGATGGCTCCGCACAATCTTCGTCTTCCCGAAGACTTCGGGCAGAGATTACGGTCGGGTCTGGAGATAGCCGGCGACGATCATGGCCACGACGATTCCGAGCAAGAAAATGACGATGCAGCCGCATCCCCACTTGTTGGTCTGCTGAACATCTGCCGCCAGAGAGGTCTTTGTTTTCTTTCGTTTGATCAAGAATGAACCGGTTTATCGATCACGAGCGTTGCTGTCGTCCCCTCTCCGCAGCCGGCATGCAATCGGTCGCTTCTTCAAGATGGCGCGCTTCCTCTGCAACGCTTTCGAGCTGGGTCCGAAGCGCCGCGATTCGAGCCAAAAGATCGGGCGGGGGGTTCAGCCGTTCCACCGCCCCGAATGTCAAAAGAAGATCGGGGAGGAGTTCACGGACCTCCGCGATCAGACGGATCATTCGTTTTCCCTGCTGAAGGTCCAATTAGGCCATCTCCCTGGGGGGAGAGCCGACCGAGATGCGAACTTTTTTCTCTTGACGGCCCCGGTGGAAAGTGACTTCGATCGACGTGCCGGGGGAGATCTTGGCCACCTCTTGCCGGAGCGCTTCCGGATCGGAGATCTTTTTCTCATTCACGGAGAGAATCACATCTCCCGCACGAATGCCGCCTTGGTCCGCAGGGCTTCCAGGCTGGACCGCCGCCACAAAGACTCCCTCTGTCACCCGAATGCCGAGCCGCATTGCGATCTGAGGGGTCAGCTCTTGAACGGTCAGCCCCAACCAGCCGGCCGGGGGAGCTTGAACGGCGATCCATCCTATCAGAAAAATTATGAAAAGTCTTCGCATTTCTCGACGTAAACCCCGTTTGACTTGTGATGATTATTTCAAACGGCAAAATGGATGTCAAGACAGAAGGGAGAGAATGCCT
>JAHFEM010000447.1 GCA_023248505.1 Nitrospirota bacterium | reverse complement strand
GGAGCGGCGCTTCAAACGCGCTCGCGGGAAGGGCTCCCCCCGCGGTCAGCAGGATCTGGAGAACGCCGGCCTGCTGCGGCGCTCGCTTTTGCAAAGAGCCGATCACAGAGGCCGTCTCTTCCGGATCGGGTTTCAAGAAGACGACACGCCGAAATTTTTTCCGAACGGCGGGGCGATCCACCTCCCATCGTTCCTGCAGCCACCCTTTTTTCTTTAAGGTGGCGAGGGGGCCGGCCAAGGCCCCGCCTTGAACCCGCTTGCGAAGTTGCGGCTCGGTCAACGGCCCTTCTTGAGCGAGCGCCGCGATGATCCGCTCTTGCAGCGGCGTCTTCTTTTCCCCCTCGGCCCTCTTCCCTTCTTCAGACAGATCGAAGCGCCTTCGGACCACGGCGTGGCTCCCTTGAGGGAAGGCCCCTTTGACGACCATCCCCAGCGGGGCAAAATAATAATCCGAAATCCAATAGGTGAGCTGAAAAAGGCGGGGCGGAATCGACATCTCACCATCTAAGAGAGCAAGAACCTCTTTGACCTCTTCGACCTCCGGGTGATCGATGCTCCGCAGATAATAGGCAAGCCGCCAGCCGCGGCCGAACGGCACCAAAAGCCGGGCGCCCGGCTCCATCGGCGTCTCCTGCCAAGTCGCTGGGAGGCGATAGTGAAATGTCCCATCGGCTTCGGCGAGGGCGACTTCAACAAACTGGAGGATGCTCATCGTTTTGGCCCAATCGAGGCGGTCCGGCATGAACCGATCCCTGCTGCCAAGCGCAATTCCTCGCAAGGATCCGGCCTTCCGTCGGAAGGGGGTTATTCTAACAACCTGACCTCCTCAAAACAAGAACAAACCATGATCCGGGAAAGAGCGCGGATGAAACACACGCCTCGATTGAAAAGGATTTCCCGTTGATCTTTTTACGATAAACGGGTACAATGGCCGATATTTATTATCGGAGGTTTCAGAATGATTTTAAAACGCACAATCGCCGTTGTCTCCTTCCTCACGCTCAGCATCGCCATACAGGGGCCGTTGGCTTCGATCGTCCGCGCGGCGGACGATGAGGTCGCCAACGTCAACGGGACTTCCATCACTTCGGACGAATTTCAAAAACGGATGGAACGGCTGACCCGAGAGGGACAAGGGAACTTCGACTCCCCGGAGGGGAAAGAGGAGCTCCTCGATATCCTCATTTCACGCGAGGTCTTAAGCCAGGAAGGAAAGCGATTAGGGCTTGATAAGAAAAAGGAAGTGAAAGAGCGGATCGACGATCTGACAAAAGAGGTGCTGATCAGCGAAGCGGTCAACCAAATCGCAACAGAAAAACTGACCGATGCCGAAATGAAAAAATACTACAACAAAAATAAGGCTGACTTTAAAGAAGTCCACGCCAACCACATCTTGGTGAAGAGCGAAGAGGAAGCGAAGGAAATCAAGAAAAAGCTCGATCAAGGAGGGGATTTCGCCGCGCTTGCAAAGGAAAAATCAACCGACCCCGGAAGCGCCCCCCGCGGAGGAGATCTCGGCTTCTTCACCAAGGATCGAATGGTCAAAGCATTCAGCGATGCCGCCTTCGCTCTCAAAGTAAATGAGATCAGCAAACCGGTGCAAAGCCCCTTCGGATTCCATATCATCAAGGTCGTTGAAACGAAAGATGCGAAGAACTTTGAAGAACTCACCCCTCCCCAACTCCAAAACCTCCGGGGCACGATGATCAACCAGGAGATCGATCAGCTGAAAGAAAAAGCGAAGGTTAAAGTAAACAAAAGCCGCCTGATGCAGCTCTCATCCCCCTCCGATCCTTCGATGGGGGGATCGGGCGAACATTCCATGAACGCCTCCCCCTCGACAAAATAGCATGGCAGGGACAACCGTGCGAAAGCTATTCGGAACAGACGGCGTCCGCGGCATCGCCAACATCGAACCGATGACGAGTGAGATGGCGATGAAGCTCGGCCGAGCCGCGGCGCATATCTTCAAAAATAAAGCAGGGCGTCACCGAATCGTCATCGGCAAAGATACACGCCTTTCGGGATACATGCTGGAGTCGGCCCTCACCTCGGGCATCTGCTCGATGGGGGTTGACGTTCTCCTGGTCGGCCCGCTTCCCACGCCGGCCGTCGCCTTCCTTGCACGAAGCCTTCGCGTCGATGCCGGAGTCATGATCTCCGCCTCGCACAATCCTTTTGAGGATAACGGCATCAAATTCTTTTCAAGGGACGGGTTGAAGCTTCCCGACGAGATGGAGCACCAGATCGAATCATTGGTCTTCTCCGGCGAGATCGACAACATCCGGCCGACGGCGGCGGAGATCGGCAAAGTCTTCCGGATCGATGATGTCGAAGGGCGGTACATCGAGTTTGTAAAAAACTCTCTTCCGAAGGGACTCGACTTCCAGGGGATGAAGATCGTCGTCGATTGCGCAAACGGGGCGGCGTATAAAGTCTCTCCCATGGTCCTCCGAGAGCTGGGGGCAGAGGTGATCGTCCTCAGCGACAACCCCACCGGAATGAACATCAATCTTCATTGCGGCGCCCTCTATCCGGAAGCGCTCCAGAAAAAAGTGATCGAGACCCAAGCCGATGTCGGCATTGCGCACGACGGCGACGCCGATCGAACGGTGATCGTGGACGAACGGGGAAATGTGGTGGACGGGGATGCGCTCTTGGTCGCGTTCGCCCTCGCCCTCCATCAAGAAAAGGCGCTCAAAGGAGAGACCTTGGTCTCCACCCTCATGAGCAATATGGGGATGGATCTCGCGCTTCGGTCGAGAGGGATTCAGGTGGTCCGAACCCCGGTGGCGATCGGTACGTGTTGGAGCGCATGTTGAAGGATGGTT
>JAHFEM010000064.1 GCA_023248505.1 Nitrospirota bacterium | reverse complement strand
AGGGAATCGATTTGGATGAAGGTGTTGCAGGTGGAGCATCCGATATCGTAGAGGTTGCTTCCGGGGACGGCAAAATCGGCCGCCATCTCTCCGATCATCCGTTGGGTCTCTGCATAGAACGGCACGGAACGGTCGAGCATATTGTCAAAAACCATGGCCGTGTCCTCGCCGAAGTCAAAATCCTTCGTACGCCGCAGCTGCTTTCGAAACAACTCATCTTTCATTTGTTGTGATGACATGGCACTATTCCTTTATCATCAAGTTAGTATCCAAATTCTTGGTATTGAAGCTCCCCGCCGCAAGCAGCGGGGTGCGTGTTCACGGATCGAATACAGATTGAACGCCTAACGTCGATACAAATCGGAATTATCTTGTATTCCAGAAATACTTTTTTGGGACGAAGCGCTCGTGGAACCATCTGTTTTAAATGGAAAACAGTTTTGATATATCATATGGAAACATTAAAATCAATATCATTTAAATAAGCGCCGCTCGGAGATTTGTCGGCTCAAAATAGGTCGTCTCTCAGTGGGATAGACCAGAGAGAACTCTCTCGGTCATTTTCCATAGCACAATGGACAGCAGGAAAAGCGCTATTGAAAAACGAAGCCACCTCCAGTTCTTTGATCTTCTCCTGAACCTTGTGATTGCAAGACCGGCCATCCCCATGCCCATCAGAATGAGGGTGGCTGGTTCGGGGAGCCGACAAAAGCCTTACGATGTGCGAGAACTCCGCCAAAGGCAGTAAGCATTAAAGGCCATTTACTTCTTTTTCTTCTTCAGGGCAATCAGCCAGAGGAGGCTTTTGTCTCCAAGGACCTGGATAGAATAAGGGGTGTGAGGAGGGAGGGTGATCCGGTCGCCGTCGCGGAGGATGTCGGTGTCGGCGCCGAGGGTGATTTTGGCTTCGCCGCGCAAAATCCAGAAGACGGTTTCGGCGGGATGGTTTCGGTTGGGGTAGGTGGTGCCGGGTTTATCGACCCAGAACTCGGGTTGGTAGCCCTGGGCTTTGAGCTCTTTCTCGAGGGCGACCTTCTGCGCCGGCTCGCCCGGCTTCTCCCAGCGGCGGATGGCAAGCGGCATCAGCGCGGCGTTCGCTCCCCTTCGACCTCGGCGAGGACCTCCTCGAAGATCGCCAGCGCCCGATCCACCTCCGGGCGCTTGATCACCAGCGGCGGCATGAAGCGGATGACATTCTGGCCGCAGCCCAAGATCAGAAGCCCCTTCTCGAAGCAGCGCTGGATGATCTTGTTCCGCTCCGGGATCGCCATCTCTTTGGTCTCCCGATCGCGGACCAGCTCGACGCCGATCATCAGGCCGAAGCCGCGCACATCGCCGATGAGGCGGTGCTCCTTCTGCATCGCGCGAAGCCGGGTGAGAAGAAGGTTCCCCATCTTCTCCGCGTTCTGAATGAGGCCCTTCTCCAAGAGATCCAGCGTCGCCAGCGCCGCCGCGCAGGCGACGGGATTGCCGCCGAAGGTGTTGGCGTGCGCCCCCGGCGCCCAGCGCATCAGCGCTTCACGGGCGATCATCGCCCCGAGCGGCAGCCCGGAGGCCAATCCCTTCGCCAAGGTCATCACATCGGGAATGAAGTTGAAATGCTCCGAGGCGAACATCTTCCCGGTCCGGCCCAGCCCGGTTTGGATCTCATCGACGACGGTCAATATCCCGAACTCGCTCGCCAGATCGGACAGATCGTTTAAGAAGCGCTTCGGCGGAACGATATATCCCCCCTCCCCCTGAATCGGCTCGACGAAGATCGCGGCGACCTCCTCCGGGGCGGCCAGCTGCCGGAAGACAACGTCCCGAATCCAGTGGAGGGTGTAGCGGTCGCACTCCTCGGCGGGGATGCCGGCCGGCGGACGATAGGGATTCGGATAGGGGGCATGGATCACCCCCGGCACCAGCGGCGCGAATCCGGTCCGATGAACCACCTTGCTCGCCGTCAGGGAGAGGGCCCCCATGCTCCGCCCGTGGAATCCCCCCAAAAAGGCGATGTAGTAAGGCCGCCGGGTCTGATGGCGAACGAGCTTCATCGCCGCCTCGGTCGATTCCGTGCCGGAGTTGGTAAAAAAAACTTTCTTCCGCTCCCGGCCCGGCGCAAGCTGGTTGAGCTTCTCGCCCAAAAGCACCTGCGGCTCGTAGTAGAAGTCGGTCCCCGACATGTGGATCAGCCGCTTCGCTTGATCGATGATCGCCTTCACGACCTTCGGGTGACAATGCCCGGTCGCCGTGACGGCGATGCCGGAGGTGAAATCGAGGAAGCGGTTTCCGTCGACATCGGTGATGACGCTCCCCTTGGCCGACGCGACGACGAGCGGATAGGCGCGGGTGTATGAGGGGGAGATCACGGCGTTGTCCCGCTCGACCCACTTCTGGGCGTTCGGTCCGGGGGGGGTCCCCTTGAGGGAAGGAGCCTTATTGTTATTTTTTTTCTTCATCGAAAACCTCTTCCGGCGACGATCGGCCGACCCATTTCCTGGGCCGTCCAACGGCTCGGCGCCGGCGCAATTTAAAGGACGGTGAATCGCTTGCGCTGCTCTTTTCTTCGGTGAACGAGTCCGAAAATTTCCGTGATGATCCGAAGCGCGGCGAAGCTGGTGATATCGGAGACATCGAGCGGCGGCGCCACCTCGACGAGGTCGGCCCCGACGATCGGGAGCGGATGAAGCCTCCGGATCAGCGTGATGACGTCGCGCGTGGCGAGTCCCCCCGCATCGGGAATCCCGGTCCCCGGCGCGAACGCCGGATCGAGCGCGTCGATGTCGATCGAAAGATAGACGTTCTGAAGATCGGCAAACTGCTTGACGATCTCATCGGCGATGCGCTGCATTCCCCGATCGGCCACCTCATAAGCCGGAAACATCTTCATCTCATTCTGCTGGATGAACTCCAGCCCCGCCCTCTCGAAGCAGCGGGTCCCGACCAGGATCGTCTGCTTTGGATCGAACCGCTCGGTTTCCATCGTCCTCCGAAGCGGGCAGGCGTGGGAGTAAGAAGAGCCGTCGAACCTGTCGGAAAGATCGGTATGGGCGTCGACGAAGATCAGGCCGATCTTCTCGGTGGCTCGCTTGCTGAAGGCCCGGTGCACCGGGATAACGACGGAGTGATCGCCGCCGAGCGTCAGGACGAACGAGCGGGCGGCCCGCTGATCGATCGCTCTCTCAAGCTTCGGGAATGCGGCGACGAAATTCTTCCCGAACGGAAGGTTGCCGTCGTCTCGGATCACCAACTCCTTTAAAACCTCGCCGGTCTCCAAGACCGCAGGGATCTCGCTGGAAATCCGCCCGATGACATCGGGACCCTTCGCAGCCCCCTTCCGATAGCAAACCGCGCCGTCATACGGGAGGCCGACGATGGTGATATCGGGCGCCTCCGCCTTGGGTTGATTGAGTCCCGCCCACCATTTTTCCGGTTTCGATTTCAACTTTCTGGCCATGCTCTTATTTTAACATTCCTTTCTCACTTCGGCTTTCACCCTATTTCTTCAATCCGGAGACCCTCTTTTTCCGAAGGCAGAGACTTTCCTCCACGTCTTCACCTTCAGCCAGATCAGATCCGCTTTTGGACGCCACTTCAGATAATCCCGATGCCTCTCTTCCCCCAAGAGAAGGCGTCAAAGGCGGAGAAAACAAAGAGGATCACATTCAACATCATCGCACGCGGCGAATAACCGGAAATCTGATAGAAGAAGAGGCCCAGCCCGAGGAAGAGAAAACCCCGGCCATAGCGCCTCAAATAAAGATGTCCCAGCCCCGCAAAAACCAACGAGAGCAATGCCGCGAGCATCGGCCGCCACGGGAGCTTCGATCCAACGCGCGCTTCCGCCGTTTTTCCCTTCTCCCATTCCGCTTCGGCCGGAGGGCCGGCTTCCTCCGTGGGAGGGGTTTCCTTCTTCTCCGGCATCATCTGCATCCCGATCTTCTCCGGGATTGTGAAATAGGAAGAGAGAGGAAATTCCGGTTCTTACTCTGCAATCCGAATTTCGAATTCCGCATGGGGTCCCCTTTAAACAATCCCGAATCCTCGCCGTCCGATCGAGAAAGCATCGAATGCAGCGCAGACAAAGAGCACGATGTTCAGCGCTGTCAACGGCGGCCAATAACGCGTGAGGCTGTAGATAATCAGGCCCGCGCTCAGCAGCAAAATCCCCCGAAGATACTCCTGGAGCAAGAAATGGCCGAGCCCCGCGAAGGCCAACGAGAGGAGGGCGGCCGTGATCGGTTTCCAGAGTGTTCCAACCCCGGCCTGAACACTAACCCTTCCCTCCCCTGGCAAGCCTCGCTTCGGCAAGCCGGTCGGCCGCTTCCGACGGGAGGATCGACTCTTTTTTGGCAAGGGCAAATACCTCCTTCAACCGGTGATAGATCGCTTCAATTTTCTGGTAAGCCCGCTCTTTCGAGTAGCCGCTCAACTCGTCGGCGATATTGATCAGCCCGCCGGCGTTGAGGACATAATCGGGGGCGTAGAGGATATTCCTCTCTTTCAGCAGCAGCGCCGCTTTGGCGTTCTCCAACTGATTGTTGGCGGACCCGGCCACAATCTCGCAGGAAAGCCGGGGGATCGTCCGCTCATTCATAAAACCGCCGAGGGCGCAGGGGGAGAAGATGTCGCATTCCACCCGGTAGATCTCGTGCCCCAGAAACGGATCGGCCCCGGTCACCCGGCAGATCATCGCCACCCGCTCGGGATCCATATCGCAGACAGAAAGCTTTGCACCGGCCTGGTGCAGGAGGAGGGCCAAGGCATATCCGACCTTGCCGATCCCCTGGATCGCGATCTTCCTCCCCTGAAAAGAGCCATCCCCGAAGCGCTCTTCCAGAGAGGCGCGCATCCCGCAGAAGACCCCATAGGCGGTCGCCGGCGAGGGATCGCCGCTCCCGCCCGATCCCTCCGACAGACCGGCCGCATGCGGGGTGATTTTGTGGATTCGCTCAATATCGGAGAGACCGATTCCGACATCTTCCGCGACGATGTACCGTCCTCCCAGCGAGGCGACCTCTTTGGCAAAGGCGACGAGCCGTCCCTCCGTCTTATCTTTCTTCGAATCTCCCCAAATAACGCTCTTTCCCCCGCCCAGCGGCAGATCGGCCATCGCCGCTTTGTACGTCATCGCCTTCGAGAGCCGGAGCACATCGGTCAGGACGGCGTCGAAATTCGGATAGGGCCACATCCGGCAGCCGCCGAGGGACGGCCCCAGCCGCGTGCTGTGAATGGCGATGATCGCCTGAAGACCGGAAGCGCGATCGGAGCAGAAGAGAACCCGCTCATGCCCTTCCGTTTTCATCTGTTCGAATAGATTCATCTTTTTTTAAATCCTCCAGCTCTCAGCCATCAGTTTTCAGCGATCAGCTCAAAAATTTAATGGCTGAATGCTGACAGCTTCTTTTCACTTACGGATACAACCCGCGCACCAGGTGGGCGCTCGCGACCCGCTCGATCCCGGCCATCATGGCGGCCAGCCGCATGTCGACCTTCTCCGAGAGCGATCGGTCGAGGACCCGATGAAACGCCTGGGTGATGACCTCGGTCAGCCGATCCTGGATCTCCTTCTCCTTCCAAAAATAGTTCTGGAGATCCTGGACCCACTCGAAGTAAGACACGATCACCCCGCCCGCATTGGCCAAAATATCGGGGATCACAAAGATCCCCCGATCGTTGAGAAGGACATCGGCGTCCAGATCGGTCGGACCGTTCGCCCCTTCCGCGAGAATGCGGCATTGAAGACGTCCGGCATTCTTGATGTGGATCGCTCCCGCCAAAGCGGCCGGAATGAGCACCGTGCAGGGGCGCTCCAGCAGCTCCTCGGAAGAGACGGCGTCGGCCCCGGGAAAGCCGGCGACGCTCCTCGTCTTCTCTTTGTAGGCCAGGAGTCTGGTCAGATCGAGCCCTCTCGTATCGTAGATGGCCCCTTTGGAGTCGGAGATCCCGATCACCTGAATGCCGTGCGCCGAAAGCATCCGGGCCGCGTGTTGACCGACATTCCCGAACCCTTGAATAATCGCGGTGCTTCCTGAAACGGGGAGATTCAGATGGCGCATCGTTTCGAGGATCGTCACAAAGAGGCCGCGGCCGGTCGCCTCTTGCCGCCCGAGCGAGCCGCCGATGCTGATCGGCTTGCCGGTGACGATTCCAGGCACCGCATAGCCGACCTGCTGGCTGTACGTATCCATGATCCAGGCCATGATCTGTTCGTTGGTCCCAAGATCGGGGGCGGGGATGTCCAGATCGGGCCCGATGACCGGGAAAATTTCCGCGGTGTAACGCCGGGTCAGCCGCTGCAATTCGTTTCGCGAGAGCGCCTTCGGATCGCACCGAACCCCTCCCTTGGCGCCGCCAAAGGGAAGGCCGGTGAGGGAGCATTTCAAGGTCATCCGCAGCGCCAACGCCGCCGTCTCTCCGAGCGTGACGGAGGGATGATAGCGGATCCCCCCCTTAAAGGGACCGAGCGCCGAATCGTGCTGCACGCGATAGCCGCGGAAGATCTCGACACGGCCGTCGTCGCGCCGGATCGGAATGCTGACGGTCATCGTTCGCTGCGGGCTTTTCAACCGCTCGGCCAGGTTGGGGTCGAGCCTCAGGCGCGCCGCCGCCCGTTCAAACTGGGCCAGCGCCAACCGGTACTCCGGATGGTCGAGCTCTCCGAGCCATTCCCGTGATTCGCTTTCGGACATGAGTCGCTCTCCCTTATGAGAAATTGCCTCCAGAGGACGGCCCCTACTTCAACCGCGGGGCGGGGGCCTCATCGATTTCGAGCTGAATTGCGGCATGGCCGATTTTGAAGCGTTGGCAAAGAAGGAAATTGATCTTCTTGAGCAGATGGGTCGTCTCTTTCAGAGGCATATTGTCCACCGCCACGTGCGCGGACAAGGCATACATCCCGGAGGTCAGGGTCCAGACATGAACGTCATGGACGTCGCGCACTTCTTCAAGCACTTTCACCGCCTCCACGACGCGGACCGGATCGATCTCCTTCGGCGTCGCCTCCAGCAGAATATCGATCGAATCCATCATGAGGCGAAACGCCCAATAAAGGATAAAAAGCGAGAGAAGCACCCCCACGACCGGATCGAGAAACCACCACTGCGTCACATAAATCACCCCGGCCGCCGCCACCACCCCGACCGAGGAGAGGGTATCTCCGATCATGTGAAGGAAGGCCGATTTTATATTGAGGCTCTTTCGCGTCGATCGGCTCAACAAGACGGCGGTGATCAGGTTGGTCGCCAAACCGAGGGAGGCGATGAGGATCATCTCCACCGTGGCCACCGGGACCGGGTTATAAAATCGTTGATACGCCTCGTAGAAAATCCAGAGGGTGACCAAGAAGAGGAGAAAGCTGTTCAAGAGGGCCGCTAAGATTTCAAGCCGGTAGAAGCCGAACGATTTTTTGGAAGTGGGGGGCCTCATCGAAAAGATCATCGCCAGAAAGCTGATCGAGAGCGCAAGAAGGTGCGTCAACATGTGGCCGGCATCGGAGAGAAGGGCCAAGCTGTTGGCCATAAACCCGCCGATGAACTCCACGACCATGACCCCGCCGGTGAGAAGAATCGCCGAGAAAAGCCTTTTCCGCTCCTCCGACCAGAGGGATGAAAATGAAATCGGCTGGATCGAATTGTGCGGATGCCCCAAATCGAGGCCGCAACGATGCTCGCAAGGATGATAGGTCTCCTGATCCTCAGATTCGTGCTGATGTCCCATAACGATCGCTCTGAAATCTACTTCCACAGCCCTTTTAAACCTTTCCAAGAAAAATAGAGGATTCCAAGGAGCAGAAGATAGACGGCGGCGAGTGCGACTTTCGGCTGGGTTGGATAAATGCTGAAGACAACGTAAATCAGAATGCCCAATAAAAGCTGGGCAATCAGGAGATTCCCAGTCCCTTTTCCTTTTTTGGAGTCGGACATGCTCCTCGCTCCTGAGTATAACATAGCATTCTTAAAAACCAAAGAGAGCCCTAGCGAGCCCGATCGACCGAATGGGACGCGGCGGTCTCGGCGCCCTCTCCGGAGAAGGGGATTTCAACAGACAAACCGTCATAAGCCAAGGCAATCGATTCCGGAAGCGATGGAGAGATCTTCTCATAATCGAAGTGATGCGATAAATGCGTGAGGAAAGCCCGTTTTGGGGCGAGGAGGCGGACCATCTCCAGCGCTTCTGTAAAGTTGAAGTGGGTCGCGTGCGGCAGATAACCGACGGCGCTGATGACCAACAGATCGAGCC
>JAHFEM010000063.1 GCA_023248505.1 Nitrospirota bacterium | reverse complement strand
CAACCACGCCGGATATCACTCCGCCCTCAGCACCGACGGGTTTAACGGCCACGGCTTTTGCCAGCAATCGGATCGATCTCTCCTGGACCGCTTCCACAGATAATGTGGGGGTGACGGCGTATGAGGTGCAACGTTGCCAGGGAACCGGTTGTACGCCTGCTCTGATTGCCACCGTCACAGGAACCAGCTATAACGACACACAGCGAGCCGCCAGCACAACATATATCTATCGAGTCAGAGCCACCGATGCAGCCGGAAATCTCAGCGGTTTCTCGTCCTCCGTCAACAGGGCCACCCCCGCTGCGCCGGCAGACACAGTGGTTCCGACAGTTCCCACATCTTTAACCGCCACCGCGGTGAGTTCCACCCAGGTCAATCTCACTTGGACCGCCTCGACCGACAATTTACTGCTGTCTTATTACGAAGTGGAGCGAAGTTCCAATAATGGTCCTTACACCGTGCTCTCTGCCCCAGTGGCCACTAACTTTACGGACAGCACGGTGACTGCCGGTGTGACCTATCTTTACCGAGTGCGGGCGGTGGATGGAACAAACAACAAATCCAACTACAGTATAAAAGATTTCGCGACGATGATCTTCTTTACAGATGACCCTCTTGCAGCAGGGGTAACTGTGGTGAAAGCAATCCATATTACTCAACTACGCCAGGCGGTGAATGCCGTTAGGGCCAGCGCCGGGCTCGGTGCAGCTACCTGGACGGATTCCACTCTAACTGGGGTCTTAATTAAAGCCGCGCATATACTGGAATTGCGTACTAATTTAAACCAAGCCTTTACTACGTTGGGTTTGCCGGCACCGAGCTATACGGACCCTGCTTTGACCTCGCTTGTCACAGCCGTCAAAGCGGTCCATGTAGGAGATCCACGGCAAGGTGTGAAATGAAGTTGTTGGTCTGACCGATCTGAGAAGAAGAGAGATCCCATTTACAAAAGAAGCAAGAGCTAAAAAAGGAGCCAGTCCCCATGAAAGACAATAGAGAAACAAAAAAGGCAAGCAGCATCTGGCGGTCTCGGAGCTTCTGTGTCCTTGCCACCACAATCATCCTGTGGGTTTGGGGAGATATTGCTCAGCCCCAGGCGACAAGCTGCCAAGTGGGAACGTATGACTGCGCCGGTCAGCTTTATCTCTATAACGGCAAGGTTGGAATCGGGGTGACAAACCCCGACACAACGCTTCATGTGGCGGGAACAGGTGCGAAACTGCGCATCGGCTCCCAAGATACAACCAATGAAGGGGGTGAGATCCAACTCGATGGGGCTGGCAGCAATACCGAGTGGATTATGGACAATTACCAAAGCAAGTTCAGGTTGCACCATGGGGGAACAGCATATATGAACATGGATGCAGCAGGTAATTTGGGTATTGCTGGGTCAATGACTAATGGGACTGTACCAGTTAATAGATCAAAGGTTTTGGAAGGGTCTGCAAAAAATCTCGGCGCAGTTACATTAAATCCATCTAGTGCAAATATCATTGCAGGACCGATTGATTTAGGTACCCTAAATACTGGAGATTATATTTATATCACTATATATATGAAAGCAGACAAAGGAGGAACTGCAGGGTCAATCACGTCTGTAATAAGGATTACTGGAGGGGCGACAATTGATTTTGGAGTGGATGTCTCACCCGACATTCAGACATCACAATATGTTGCGGCATTCAACAGTGGTTATTTTTTATTCACTGTTTTGGGGAAGGTTACAACTGGAGGAACTGGAAGTGATCTCTATTTGAGAGGAAATTCCCAAGGAAGTGATGCGACCGTTACCGCTAATAATGGTCAGATTCACGCTTTAGTTCTAAAGGGAACCTAATCTTGAGAGTTATAAGAGGAACACAGGAAAGGGGACAGGCTGAGCTACTTTTTCATTGAGTCAGGTTTTCTCTAGAAGTATTGTTTCCGCATGCCCCGCATTTTCTCGTGGACAAATCCCGGCTTTTCCTATTACGTCATCAATCGATGAAGACCGCCAAACAACTCTGATGTGAATCCACTCTTTGATCTTAGGGGTATCCGAAGAAGACTCCCAAAAGTTACCTGTCCTTCTTTTTGTCCCTCGGCTGAGTGCGAGGGCGTTGCTAGTGAGAGAGTCGGGAATAAAAAGGCGCCCCGGGTCACCAGGGCGCCTTTTCGAGAAGTCTGAAAACCTACTTTGTTTTCGACTTCGGCTTGAACATACCGGTCGTGTCATGCACCATCAAGCTCGTATTCGGAGCGACGAGGGTGCAGGTGCCTGAGATGCATTGAAGATCGACCACTCGATACCAAGCATTCGGATCGGGGCTGGTTGGGGAGTCTCCATCCTCAACGGTGAAGGGATGCGTAGGGAAGGAATAAACCGTATCCCCGATCTTCACCGTGACCGTCACAACGGCGTTGGTCGATTCGGCCAGATCGTAGCTGTTGACCGCGATAATGTATCGACCGTCCGGCAGGCTGCTGACCGTCACATGTTCCGGACCGAGGCCGTCGGTGTCGTCGAAGTCGAGCGTCGCGCTGGCGGTCCCGAACGTGGCGGTCTGATCGTGGTAGGCCACCACGGCATCGGCCGGACCGGAGGTCGGCTGCGGATCGCTATAGTAGCCGACGTGCAGATCCATGTCGCTCAGGTTGACGCCGCCGTCCGTCCAGGTGAGCGTAATCAGCATGTCGCTGCCGCTGGTGACCGTATCGCCCGACACGGTCTCCGTATCCGCTCCTTGGAAGTCTTCTACCTGGCAGATATCCAAGAGGTCATGGCAGCTGGCGTGGGAGACGGTGTCGCCGTCGACCGTCACGTCGACGCTTTGATCGCTGTTGAATTCAATATGGGTGTTGCTGTTGATCACCAAGTGTCCCGCCACCGGGCAGCTGTCGCCGGTGTTATATTGAACCGGGGTCACCGTTTGGAAGGTGAAGGTTCCCTCGATCCCGCAATCGGTGTCCGGCGTGAAGTCCACGGAGACCGTTCCTGAGTAGGAGAAAGCTTCTCCGTCGGTGTTCCCGGCGATACTGACGGCCAGGTCGTCGAAGCTGATCGCGGCGGTATGGGTGCCGTCCTGCTCGGTGTGCGATTCGGTGATCGCGCCGTTCAGGGTATCGCTAAACGTCCCGGCTGTTTCATCGAAGGCGCTTGTGTCTTGGAAGCCGGCAAAGATGATCGTCGTCGTCGTGGAAAAGTCGTTGAATGAGGCATTGCCGTTGGCCGTGAGGGCGACGGTGCCTGCTGTTGCCGAGGTGGTATTGAAGGCGGTGCCCAACGTCATGGTCGAGTTCAAGACGCCGACGAGGTTTGCGTATCGGTTCCCGTTGATCTCTGCATACTCTTGAATCGAGAATTCGATATCCGCGTTTCCTAGCGTCATGTCCATCGTAAGGCCGCCCGTTCCCGTATCATTAAGGGTACTCGTTGCCGTCATGCTAACCGGGCCGTTGATTTGAGTTCCTTCCTCACGGCAGTCCAAGAAGCTGAGGTCTAAAGCGAATGATCCCGTCGCATCGTCAAACGTTCCGCTGGTCGCGACCGTTCCTCCATCTGTGCAATCAACCGGATCCTGAGCGGGGAGGGTGGTTACGGCGAAAGAGGCCTTTGCTTTGGCTTTGGTCGCTTTCATCCGATTGGCAATCTTCATCATCGGCTTGCTCCGTGCGACCTTGTTGTTCAGGGCGACGATTTTGGCATACTTCGGGTTTTGCTTTGTGAGGGGGTTGATCGGCTTGCTCAGACCGAACGCGCCTCCCCCCGCTGCTGAGGAGAGCGATGAGACGATGTCCGACAAGCCGGTTCCAGCCTGGGCCCCCGTCGTGCCGGAACTCGCTGCTTGCGATCCCTGAGTCGCGTTGCTGATCGGCGTTGTCCCTCCGGAGTCATCCGAGGAGCTGCCGCCCCCCCCTCCTCCCCCGCAGGCGGAGAGCAACAGTGATATCGAAAAGAGCATGCCAAGTGTCAGGCCGAAATATTTTCTGGAAAGGAACATATTTTTTTCCTCCGGTTGGTGTTGTAATACTGCTGACTCTAAAATAAATGGGTTTCATGCCGGGAAGGTCCCACTTGCTCCGAGCAAGTATAGCAAAGAAAGGAATACCGTCAAGGAGCGTAGGCGGACCCCCCATCGGCTATACGGGGGGCATGGCGCTCAGTCGAAAAAGAGGTCCCTCCTGTTCGGAAGGCGCCTGTTATCGGTCTTGCAAATCAAATAAAGAGTTTCGTATAATCCTGAGAGGATTTGGGCTTCGACGCGATCCCCTCTTCAAGTGAAACGAAGGGGTGAAGAGGTCATCATCAGGCAACCGATCAGTGAGATTGTTATGAAACGGATGAAACCGGAAGGCGCGATCCTCATCGGAGAAGATCATCCCGATACCCTTCATATATTGAAAGTGATTTTGGAACATGAGGGTTATCAGGTCGACACCGCCCCCGATAGCGAGACTGTTCTCGTTAAAGTGGTCCGGAATAAGCCCGCCATGATTTTACTCGACATGATGTTGCCTAAAATCGGCGGCGTGGAAGTCTGCCGTCAGCTGAAGCAGGACCCTTCTACCTCCCGCATTCCCGTCATCATTGTCACGGCGAAATCCAACCAAGAGGCGAGGGCTGGGGCGGTTTCAGCAGGCGCGGAGGCCTACTTGCTGAAGCCGTTTGATCCGACGGATCTCGTCGAAAAAGTAAGCAAGGTTCTGGAGCAGATCCCTTTTGTTCCCTTGGCGCAAGATCGATGAGAGACGCTCGACCCGCCGGCCCATCGATATAAATCGTTGACAACTTTTTTGTGTCTATACTATACTGAAAGCCTATCCTAGGGCGGTTTTGAAGGGGAGCCGGCGGCTCTGAGCGGATGTCTTTGATCCGGTTTCAACCGCTTTCACTTTTATTCCTATCGTAGGATGCCCTCTCGTTCCGGGGATTGAATGCACGTCATTGTGAATGGAACCGAACAAGAAGTCCCATCGGGTAGTAATATTTCCCAGCTTCTTGATCGGCTGAAGGTGCAGTCGGAGCGTGTTGCCGTCGAAGTCAATTTGAAGATCGTTCATCGTCGGCAGTACAGTCAGGTCTCCTTGAATGATGGGGACCAGATTGAGATCATCGGTTTTGTGGGAGGGGGAGGTTCATGCCGATAGACCGGCCTTTGGCCGTAGGAAAATTCGAGTTCCGATCCCGTCTGATAGTGGGAACCGGGAAGTATGCTTCCTTCGAGGAGACCAAAAAGGCAATCGAAGCGTCCGGGGCGGATTGCGTGACCGTGGCGGTTCGGCGTGTAAACATCTTAGACCGCTCCCAGGAAAACCTGCTTGATTACATCGATCCGAAAGTTTACAAAATTCTTCCCAACACGGCGGGCTGCTATACGGCCGAGGAGGCCGTTCGCACGGCCCGGCTGGCGCGTTCGGCCGGCATCTCCGACATGGTCAAACTGGAAGTGATCGGCGATCCAAGGACACTCTTCCCCGATAACGAAGCGCTCTTAGAGGCGACCCGCATTCTCGTGAAGGAAGGATTCACCGTTCTTCCTTATACCATCGATGATCCGATCATGGCGAAGAAACTGCAAGATGCCGGCGCCGCGGTGGTGATGCCGTTGGCGGCCCCCATCGGATCGGGTCTGGGGATTCGGAACCCTTACAACATCAGAATTATCTTGGAAACGATCTCCATCCCCGTGATCGTAGATGCAGGCGTCGGAACGGCTTCGGATGCTGCGATTGCAATGGAGCTGGGCTGCGATGGCGTCTTAATGAACACGGCCATCGCCGGCGCCGAGAATCCGATTCAGATGGCTGAAGCGATGAATTACGCTGTTCGCGCCGGGCGACTTGCCTACCTGGCAGGGAGAATTCCGAAGAAGCTTTATGCTCAAGCGAGTAGTCCTATTGAAGGGATGATCGAGTAAGCGTCTCTCCTCTCTCGCGGCGTACCCTGTTTCTTAGTCCAGCACTGAGATGGTATGCCCTCAATCGATTTTAAAATCTACCTGATTGGTGATCGAACAAAAACGCTCGGGCGGCCCCTGTCTCAAGTGATCGAAGAAGCGGGCAGGGCCGGCATTACGGCGGTGCAGTTCCGTGAGAAGGATCTTCCGCTCCGTGAGCAGCTTCAATTCGCCTCCGAGATCCGTTCCGTCGCCAAGCGGCATAAAATGCAGTTCTTGGTGAATGATCGGGCGGATCTTTGCTTGGCCCTCGATGCGGAAGGGGTGCATCTGCCTGCTTCCGGACTGCCGGTGGCCGTTGCAAGAGAGATCCTGGGGGGAAGCAAATTGATCGGCGTATCTTGTCACTCGCTGGAGGAAGTTCAGCGGGCGGAGTGGGAGGGGGCCGATTTCGCCGTCCTGGGGCCGGTGTATGACACCCCTTCTAAGCGTCCTTATGGTCCTCCTCTCGGAATCGATTTCTTCAAGAAGGCGCGGCGGTCCACTACGATTCCCCTTTTTGCAATCGGCGGTGTGGATCGCTCAAAACTAAAGGAGGTGCTCGATGCCGGGGCCGATGGGATCGCCCTTATCTCTGCGGTCCTTTCATCGCCCGACATTTATCGGGAATGTCAACAACTCATCAATGAGGTAAAGAGGCTTCGGGGCGAGTAAGCGGTACGCATTTTTCCGAGGCGCTTTGCTTGTTGATCCGTTTTTTTAAAATTCGTGTCGCGAATGCGCCTCAGCATCTTGATTACTGCTCCGAATCTCCTTCGTATAGTTGACCGCCCCAGGAAGAGATGATAAAATTAGCTCCTGAGAGAAGAGGGACATAACCTTCACCATCTCGGAGTGTGAGAGGAGCATTGATGGGCGACTCAAAAAAGAATCAGGGGAAGTCAAATCCATTCAAAAGTACAATGAAAAGACTTTCTGAGCAGTTTGGAGGCGGCGACACGGAAACCAAGATTATCGAGTACGAGCTGGAAATAGAAAAGCTGCTCGTTCAAGTGACCTCGATGGAGCAAGAGATGAAGGAGTTACGCCAATCGCGCACCCAGCTGGAGCAGGCATTTAAGCAAAATGAGAAGCTTGCTGCGGCCCTCGTTGAAGCAAAAAACCAGATCGAGGCGCTGAAGAAGGAAGTCGAAAAACTGACGACCCCCCCCTCTAGCTATGCCATTTTCTCAGGGGCAAACGAAGATGGCACTGTCAATGTGTTCGTCGCCGGTCGAAAGATGAAGGTGAACATCCATCCAAATATCTCAGTCCGTGATCTCAAAAAAGGACAGCAGGTTCTGCTGAACGAGGCGCTGAACGCCATTGAGGCGTGTGAGTTCGATATCCAGGGAGAGGTCGTTCGAATCAAAGATCTCCTCGATAATTCACGTGCCATCGTGACGCTTCGGGCTGAAGAGGAACGGGTCGTTGAACTCGCTGATCCGTTGATGGGGGAGCGCTTATCCGTCGGGGATCATCTTCTCTATGATGTTCGCTCCGGTTATGTTTTGGAAAAGCTTCCGAAGTCGGAGGTCGAAGAGCTTGTTTTGGAAGAGATTCCGGATGTGACGTATGATCACATCGGTGGCCTTCAAGAACAGCTTGAACTGGTCAGAGATGCCGTCGAGCTTCCTTTCCTCCATCCGGAAGTATTTGCCGAGCACAAGCTGCTTCCTCCGAAAGGGATTCTTCTCTACGGACCTCCCGGATGCGGTAAGACCCTCATCGCCAAGGCGGTTGCGGCCTCTCTCTCTAAGAAATTGGGAGATCGCTCCGGAAAGGAAATTCGGAGTTTCTTCCTTCATGTAAAAGGTCCGGAGCTTTTGAATAAATATGTCGGCGAAAGCGAGCGCCAGATCCGAGAGGTTTTCAAGAAGGCGAAAGAGCGTGCGGAAGCGGGACACCCGGTCATTGTCTTCTTCGATGAGATGGATGCGCTCTTCAGAACTCGGGGAAGCGGCATTTCCTCCGACATGGAAGCGACCATCGTTCCGCAGTTCTTATCGGAAATCGATGGGGTTGAGCGCCTTCGCAACGTGATCGTCATCGGCGCCAGCAATCGGCAAGACCTTCTCGACCCGGCCATCTTGAGGGCGGGACGGCTTGACATCAAAATTAAAATAGAACGGCCCGATAAAAAGGCGGCCGTAGAGATCTTCCGTAAATATCTGACCCGCGATCTTCCCTATCATCCCGAAGAAGTGGAGAAGAGCGGAGGGGATCCGGCGAAGGCCGTGGAGCGGCTCATTCACGAATCTGTGGAGGAGATGTATAGTGTCCGCGAGGAGAACAAGTTCCTTGAGGTCACTT
>JAHFEM010000446.1 GCA_023248505.1 Nitrospirota bacterium | reverse complement strand
AAGAGGAAGCTTTCTGGAAGGCGTTGCGGGGGCGGACGAAAGAAATCTCGGAAGGAAAGGCGGAGAAGGGATCGGATTTTATCTTCCTCGGCGTGGAGACCCAGGCCGACTTAAAGAAGCTGAAACCTTGGGTGAATGCCATGAAGAGAGAGGGCGCGATCTGGATTGTCTCACCGAAGGGCAAGGCAGGGATCAAGGAGAGAGAGATCATGGCTGCGGCCAAAGAGGCGGGACTGGTCGCGGTGAAGGTGGCCCGCTTCTCCGAAACCCACACGGCCAATAAATTTGTGATTCCGGCGGCCCGCCGTTGAGTTTGAAATGAGGAGAGCGAGATGATCCGGTGTGCTTGGGCGGGGGATCGCCCGCTGATGATCGAATATCACGATCAGGAATGGGGCGTGCCGCTGCACGATGATCGGCGGCTTTTCGAATTTCTGATTTTGGAGGGAGCCCAGGCGGGATTGAGCTGGAGAACCATCCTGGAGAAGCGGGAGAATTATCGGAAGGCGTTCGATCATTTCGATCCGGCCCGGGTTGCCCGATACACGGATGCCAAGATCCGGCGCCTGCTGGCCGATTCCGGGATCGTTCGAAATCGCCTGAAGATCCAAGCTGCGATCGTCAATGCGCAGAAGTGTCTCGAAGTCCAGAAGGAGTTCGGATCGCTCGATCGATATCTTTGGCAATTTGTCGACGGCCGCCCCGTTCTAAATTCCTTCACGACCTTTCAAGAGGTTCCCTGCCAGTCGGAGATTTCCGACCGGATGGGCCATGATCTGGCGAAGCGGGGCTTCAAGTTTGTCGGGACGAAGATCTGCTATGCCTTCATGCAGGCGGTCGGCATGGTTCAAGATCACACGACCGACTGCTTTCGATACCGGCCGAGCCGGCCGTCTCCCCTCTGCCGGGCAAAGCGCGGGGACTAACCCTCAATAATTTTCTTGCGAAGAATGATGATTTCGAGCGCCATGGCGGTTTTGGACACCAGGCTCTTGATGGCGGGGACGAACGGGATCATCCGTCTTGAAAAGAAGTTGTCGCCGTAGAGGATGCAGGCGACGTGTCCCTGTATCAGCATCGGGATGACGACCACTTGCGGCGGAACTTGAATGTCGAGGGCGTCGATCAGTTTTTCCATTCCGGACGAGATCATCGGTCCATCGTAGAATGTCTTGTTCTTGATGACCTGCTTGAAGAGAGGGAGGTCCTCTGTGGAGATGCGAAGGTCCAGGCCTTCTTCTTGCGGGATGCTCATCCAGAGGGTCAGCTTTTCTTTTTTGATCGAGAAACAGTAAACCCGTTCGAGGAAGAACGAAAGATATTTCATCAAGGCTTGGATCGCCTGATCCCGATCTTGGATCAGGAGGAGATCCTTCTTGGCCAATTCCATATAGAGTTCAACCTTGGAGGGATCGAGGTCGTCTCCGCCGTTCTGGTCGGCCCGTCCTCGGGTCTTAAATCGATCCTGCTCTTTGTGTAGAAGCGAGAGAAACCGCATCTTGGCGTCGGCTTGATAATACTTCTTGAGGAAATACTGAATGCGGATTTCGGAGGCGACGTGGAATTGAAGCTCATACGCGTTAAAGATCGGAAGCGTCGCGATCTCCGGGGTATTGGTCGGATCGGCCACTGCGATCCGGAGTAGGTTTTCCTGAAGGCCGAACGGGATCATCTCATATTGAATGGCCAGGCTTTTGGGGACAACCTGGATGATGTCTTTTGAAATCTGGGCGAGAACCGCCTGGGGAACGATGGGGATCTGGAATTTCTCGCTGAGGAAGTGGGTCAACTCTTCTTCGGTCAAATATCCCAACTCGATCAGGTTCGTTCCAAGGCGTCCTCCTTCCGTGACCTGCCGCTCCAGCACTTTTCCCAGCTGATCTTCGGTGATCTTTTTTGCGGCAATTAAGTATTCGCCCAGGAACCTGCTCATTCCGGCCCTTTTGCTAAGATTTTATATTTCTTGAATTTAACACAAAGCCGAATCTTGTCAAATCATGGAGGGATTGGGTAGTGACTCGGTCTGGAACTAATTTTGGGGTGTCATTCCCGCGCACGCGGGAAAAGCGCCTGTTTCAATTGTGCGCGTCGGCGCTTTCCAATCGCTTCGCGGAACGCAAAGCGCCTGGAACCCACCTGATGCGCACAGCGCCTCCGATCGCTTCGCGGAACGCAATCCGGTAATTTAAGACCTCTGGATGCCCGCTTCCGCGGGCATGACGCGCTGAGATGATTCCGTCGGGAGGGCTCGATAGCCGTTCATGTTAACGAAGCCGCGATGAGCGGTTTTGATATCGGCTTGGGTGGGAACCGGTATTAATAAAACTTTTCGAAGTGGATCGATTTGCGGGGCATTCCTTTTTCAAGGAGAATGGCGCGAACCTCTCTGATCATCTCCCCATTGCCGCAAAGATAAGCATCCAGATTCTCCACCGTTTGAATCACGTTCGGGAGGAGGTGGGTGACCCGTCCCTTCAACCCTTTCCAATCGTCGGAGGGTTGGGACAAGGTCATCATGAACTGGAAAAAAGGATATTCCTTGGCAAGGGAGGCGAATTCCGCTTGATAGTATAAGTCGATCTCGCTCCGAAGCCCCCAGTAAAGCGTTATCGGACGCTTGCTTCCGCTACGGAGAAGATGAACGATCATCGACTTGATCGGCGCAACGCCGGTGCCGGTCGCGACGAAGAGAAGCGAGGTGGCCGCGGCCTCATTCACGGTGAAATAACCGAGCGGGTAAAGAAACGTCAGCTTGTCTCCCAGGCGGAGCAGGTGAAGAGAGGTCGATCCCGGACCCCCTTTGACCAGGTTGACGCAGAGTTTAATGACCTCTTTTTCTTCAGGAGGAGAT
>JAHFEM010000062.1:5671-8229 GCA_023248505.1 Nitrospirota bacterium | reverse complement strand
AGATGGCGCGAACCCGCTTCTTCTCCCCCTCGATCGCGCTATGATCTTCTCGCTCCACGGCCGCGAGGAGCGCCTCGTATCCGCCGACCAGCCGCAGAAGGTCGGCGATGTACTCCTCCAGCGTTCTAAGATTGCTGCCGACGAAGCCGACGGGGTTGTTGATCTCATGCGCCACCCCCGCCGCCAACTGGCCCAGCGAGGCCATCTTCTCCGACTGAAGAAGATGCGCCTGGGCTTCCCGTAGCGCCTCTTCCGCCTGTTTCCGCTCGGTGATATCGCGGGAATTGATGATACCGACGACAGCGCCCGAATGATTCCGATGGCCTCTGCCCATCGATTCAAGCAGGCGCCACGATCCGTCGCGGTGCCGAAACCGAAACTCGACCAAAAAGGCCTTCTCAAGCTCTTGTGCGCCTTTACGGACGATCCCCGTGAGGTGGGGGATATCGTCCGGATGGACACACTGAAAAATACTTTGCCCGATCAATTCTCCCTGCCGATACCCCAGGATGCGCTCCACGGAAGGACTGTCATAGAGAATCCCCCCCTTCACATCGATCACCGTGATGATGTCCAATGAATTCTCGATCAACGACTGGAAGTAATCTTCACTTTGCCGCAGCGCTGCCTCGGCCCACCTTCGCTCCCGCCGCGCCGCCGCATCGCGCAGCTCTCGATCAACCGCCGGGAGGAGGCGCTTCAGATTCCCTTTCATGATGTAGTCGTTTGCTCCGTTCTTCATCGCCTCGACCGCCGTATCCTCGCCGATGGTGCCCGACAAAAAAATGAACGGGATATCCTGTCCCTTGTCTCTTAACAGCTTCAGCGCGGCCACCCCGTTGAAGTGCGGCATGGAGTAATCGGCGAAGGCGATGTCCCAGAGCTGGCGATCCAGCGCCGCATTCAGCGCTTGGGCCGTCTCGACCCGTTCATACGTCGGCTCATAGTCGCCGCGCCGCAGCGCCTCGATCAACAGCTCGGCGTCTTCTACTGAGTCTTCCACGACCAATACCCGGAGCGGCTTGTTCACTTAAAGTGTCCTTTCCCACAAAGCATCAAAACGCCCAAGAAGACCTTTCCATGCATCCAACCCTTTACGCTTCCAGGTCTCGGCGAGAACAGCCGAGGCGTTTCCGCATTATTCCTTCCTCTCGGCCAGCGATCCTTTCAATCGAGCGATCGCCTGGGCATGAAGTTGGCAGACCCTTGACTCCGTGACCTTCAGGATCTCTCCCACCTCTTTCATCGTCAATTCGTCAAAGTAGTAGAGTGAGATGACCAGTCGCTCTTTTTTAGGGAGCTGGTCGATGGCCTCGACGAGCCTCTCGCGAAGTCCTCGCGCCAGGAGCGAGAGAAGCGGATTTTCCGCGCTCGTATCGGCCAGCGTCTCGATGAACCGGCGTTCATCCCCCTCTTCCAACCCAAAATCTTCGAGATGGAGGAGGTGGACCCCCTTCGCCTGAGAGAGGAATGCATCATATTGGGCGGCATCCATCCGAAGGGCCGCCGCGATCTCTTCTTCGGAGGGGGCGCGTCCCAGATTCTTCGACAATTGCTCACACGTCTTCTGGAACAACGTGATCTTTTCGCGGACCGACCGAGGAATCCAATCGAGGGATCGGATTTCATCCAGCATGGCGCCGCGGATCCGGAATTCCGCATAGGTTCGAAACTGCGCCTCTCGGGAGGGATCGTACTTGACGATGGCGTCCATGAGCCCGATCACCCCCGCGTGGATCAGATCGTCCACATCCAACGAAGGGGGAAGGCGGAACGCCAACCGCTGTGCGAGGTAGCGGATGATCGGCGCAAACTCCGAAATCAATTTCTCGGCGGCGGCTGCGTCCATGGGGGAGGTGGGCTCGCGACTGGCCATCCCTCTCCTACTCTTTCCTCTCTGCCACCGAGGAGGTCGGCGGGGCTCCGGAATCCCGGGACAGAAGCGCCTTCCAAAGAAATTGAACATTCCCCTTTGGGATGGGATTCATCGGACGCTGGAGGATGTCGCGCGCAAGCTCGGAAAACCGAAGGCTCGACCGGGCGCTCGGGAATCGCTCCACCACCGTTTTCTGTTGGCAGACCGCCATCCGGAGATAATCGTCGAAGGGAACCGCGCCGACATAATCGATGGCCACCCCCAAGAATTGGTCGGCCACCATGCTGAGCTTTTTGAAGATCTCCCTCCCCTCCTGCTCGCCGCGAACCATGTTGACAAGCAGGTTGAAGCGCTTCTCGTCATGCTGCCGGGACAAGACCTTCATCATCGCGTAAGCATCGGTAATGGAGGTCGGCTCCGGGGTCGCCACCACGAGAATCTCCTGCGCGACGGTGTTGAAATAGATCACATTGGATGAAATCCCCGCCGCGGTATCGATCAGAAAAATATCCACCTCCTCTTCGAGCCGATCGAGTTCAGAGAGGAAGATCAGCTTCTGCTCCGCGGTCAACTGGGTCAACTCCTCCGTTCCCGAGCTGGTCGGAAGGATTCGGATTCCGGCCGGACCCTGGACCATGATCTCCGAAATCGACTTCTGCCCCAGAAGAACGTGCTCCAACGT
>JAHFEM010000062.1:0-5661 GCA_023248505.1 Nitrospirota bacterium | reverse complement strand
CGCGCTGCCCCAGTTGGGAGAAGGCCACGGCCAAGTTTGCGACGACATTCGTCTTTCCGACCCCTCCCTTTCCGCTGGTCACCGCGATGACCCTCGGCAGCCGGGGCGCGCCTGAAGCATCACCGACCCATTTCCTTAACGTTTTTGCTTGATCCATTGGTCTTCCTTTCAATTCAGCACAAGTTCTGCGATCCGTTTGGGGGTTGCGATCTCGATATCCTCCGGAACCCGCTGTCCCGTGGTCAGATACGAAAGCGGCTTTCCTTTCTTTCTCATTGCGGTCAGGAGGGACCCGTAGCTTCGGGTTTCATCTGTTTTGGTAAAAAGAAAATAGTGAATGGGAATGGAAGAGAATCGATCGATGATCTCGTTCAGATCGCGCTCCCGGGTGTTGGACGAGAGGACCAGATGGGTCTCGACCGGCGTCCCGATCCGAGAGAGGATCTTGAGTTCCTCTAATTGGGAGGGATTCAGATGACTTCGGCCGGCGGTATCGATGAGGATCAGGTCTCCCGCCTGCCGGCGGGCCACGACCTCCCGGAGTTGGTTCTCCGAAACCACCACCGGGGCCCCGATAATTTTGGCGTAAATTTTAAGTTGCTCCACCGCCCCCACCCGATAGGTATCGAGCGTTGCCAAGGTGACCTTCCCCTTTTTCCGAAATTGATGCGCCGCCAGCTTTGCCACCGTGGTGGTCTTGCCGACGCCGGTCGGGCCGATCAATGCGACCACCTTTCCCCCCTGCTCCCGGCGCTCCATCACCAGCGACGCTTGGACCATCGACTTGATCATCTCCTTCAAATAATTCTCGACAAAGTCCTCCTTCCAGAGCTCCTCCGGCCCCAGCTTCCGATTCATCATCTGAAGCAGATCGGAGGCGATCGTTTGATCGACGCCGCGCGAAATTAAGCGCTGGAGAATCGCCGCCAGCGTCGGATGAAGATCCGGCGTCCCGCCCTGTTCCGCAGAATGGGTCCGCCCTTTCATCATCTCCTTCATCTCCTGACAGGTCTCATGAAGCCGAGACCACGCGGCGCTCTGAGAGGGCGCGTTTACAGCGCGAAGAACATCGACCGATTCCTTCAAGGCGCGAAGCTCTTCCAAAATGGAGCCGATCGCAGGATCTCCCCGCCCCGTCCGGCCCGCCTCTTCCAAAAGATCGCCAAACGCATCGTATTGCGCTGGAGAGACGTCCCGGCGGGACGATTTCTCCTCGATCGGACTGGGCGGATCGACGGCCGCGGTAACTTCGATCATCGGACGGCTGAAGAGACCGAAGCCTCCCTTCCGGATCTCTCGCGTCGACAAGATGACGGCGTCGGGCCCCATCTCTTTCTTGATCGCCTGGAGCGCCTCCGCAATCTCAAACACTTCATATTTTCTAATCTGCATCGGTCACCTTCACAGTTTCGATCGACTGGATTCGAATCGGCGAGACCACCTCGCTCGAAGAAAGGATCACCAAACTCGGAATAAACCGTTCGATCAGCTTCCGTAGATGCGGCCGGATCATCGGAGAGCAGAGGATGACAGGAGACGTCCCCTTCATCGAGACCTGTTCGACCGCCTGCCGGATTCGCAGGATGATTTTCTGAGCCAACGCGGGATCCAAGGTTAAAACGGAATTCTGTCCGCTCTGTTGGATGGCGGACGCAATGCGATGGTCTAGCTGCGGATCGATGCTGATGACCGGCAGGGTCCGATCGGGGGTTTGATGCTGCCGGGTGATGGTCCGGCCCAAGGCCTGGCGGACCGACTCGGTCAACAGATCGGGATCTTTTGTCGCCGGAGCGGTATCGGCCAGCGTTTCCAAAATCGTCCGAAGATCCCGGATCGGGACCCGCTCGCGGAGCAGGTTGCAGAGAACCTTCACCACCCCGCCCAGAGAAAGAAGGTTGGGGATCAACTCCTCGACAACCTTCGGCATCTCTTTTCCAAAACGGTCGATCAGTTGCTGCACTTCTTGCCGTCCCAAGAGCTCGTGCGAATGGCTCCGGAGGATCTCGGTCAGATGGGTCGCAATGACCGACGGGGTATCGACCACGGTATATCCGGCGATTTGGGCGCGCTCTTTTTCTTTCTCCGTCACCCAAAGGGCCGGAAGACCGAAGCAAGGCTCCTTGGTCGGAATCCCGGTCACCCCCCGATCGGTTCCGGTCGGGTTCATCGCCAGATAATGACCGGGGAGCAGATCGCCCCGCGCCACCTCGATCCCTTTGATCAGGATAATATACTCGTTCGGTTTGATCTGAAGGTTATCTCGGATATGGATCGGCGGAACGACAAAACCAAGCTCCGACGCCAGCTGCTTCCGAATCGCACTGATGCGCTTTAATAACTCTCCCTCCTGCGCTTCATCGACCAGGGGGATCAGGCCATAGCCGACATTCAACTCCATGAGATCGAGCGGGACGATCCACTCCTGTTTCTCGGCCGCCGGAGGAGGCGCGGGCTTGCTTGCCTCCTTCGCCGCGACCGCGGTCGCCTCGTTTTGGGTTTTCTGCGCGGTATAGCCGAGAAATCCGATCCCCCCCGCCAGGAGGAGAAAGGCGAAATGGGGAAGGCCGGGCATCAGACCGAAAAGGAAAATAATCGAGGCCGCCCCCATGATCGCCCGGGGGTGAACCAAGATCTGGCGGGACACCTCCGCGCCGAGGTTCGAGTCCGCCGCCGCGCGGCTGACCACGATACCGGCCGAGGTTGAGATGATCAACGCCGGAATCTGCGCAATCAGCCCCTCGCCGACCGTCAGCAGGGTGTAGTTCTGTGCGGCCGCCATCAGACCCATTCCCTGTTGCAGGACCCCGATGATCAACCCGCCGATAATATTGACGAGAATGATCAGGATCGCGGCGATCGCGTCGCCTCGCACGAACTTGCTCGCGCCGTCCATCGCCCCGTAGAAGTCGGCCTCTTGAGAGACCGCTTTGCGCCGCTGGCGCGCTTCTTTCTCATCAATCAGCCCGGCGTTGAGATCGGCATCGATGCTCATCTGCTTCCCCGGCATCGCATCCAACATGAACCGGGCGGCCACTTCGGCGATTCGGCCGGCGCCCTTCGTGATCACCACAAAGTTAATGACGATGAGGATGGAGAAAACGACCAGCCCGACGGTATAATTGCCGCCGACGACGAAGTTTCCAAACGTTTTAATCACCTGCCCCGCTGCATCGGCCCCTTCGTTCCCATGCAGGAGGATCAATCGTGTCGTTGCAATGTTCAACGAGAGGCGAAAGAGGGTGACCAGAAGCAGCACCGATGGAAAAGCCGAGAATTCCATCGGGCGAAGGGTGTACATCGAAACGAAGAGAATGATCAGCGCGATGCTCAGGTTGAAGGCCAGGAGGAGATCGAGGAGGACCCTCGGCAACGGCAGAATCATCAGCATCAAAATCCCGACGACCCCCAGACTGAGGACGATATCCCCATTCCTCATCCAGGAGCCGACCGGTCTCTGTTCAGAAATTGTTTCAGCCATTTTAAATTCCTAAGTGATGTGAAGAGTGAGGCGGGATCCGGAGGGGGAAAGGCCGGAACAAAATTTTCCCCCTTCACCCCTACCGCCGGCCGCCTCCCGTGTTCTTTCTTATTCGATAGACATACGCCAAGATCTCCGCCACGGCCCGATAGAGCTTCGATGGAACGGGGTCTCCGACTCTCACCGCCTTGAAAAGGGCGCGGGCCAGCGGTTTGTTCTCAATGACCGGCACACCATGCTGGCGGGCGATCTCCCGGATGCGCTCCGCGATGAAACCGGCCCCCTTTGCCACCACCTTCGGCGCATCCATTTTTCCGTGCTGATACATCAGAGCGACCGCCAGCGTGGTCGGGTTGGTCAGAACGACGTCCGCCTTGGGGACGTCGGCCATCATTCGCTTCCGGGCCATCTCCCGCTGAGCGCTCCGGACACGGGCCCGTATCATCGGATCCCCTTCGCTTTGGCGTGTCTCTTCTTTCATTTCTTGCCGGCTCATCCGGAGGCTCCGTTCGAGGGACCACCACTGGAAGAGGTAATCGGCCACCCCGAGAAAGGCGATCAGGATGCCGGTCGCCAAGGCAAGCCGATAAATGGCATGGCCCGCGATCGCCGGCATTTGGGAAGGCTCCGATTGGATGGCGGTGAAAATCGTTGGAAGCGCCTGCCGGATGAGAAGATAGGAGAGCGCACCGACCGCTAGGAATTTGACCAGCGTCTTGATCAACTCCGCCACGGCCTGAAGCGAGAAGAGCCTCTGCATCCCCTTCAGCGGATTGAGCCGGGACCAGTCGGGGGCCATCGCTTCCGTCGACCAGACCCAGCCATGCTGCCCGAACGATGCCGCAATACTGATCATCCCGAGCACGCCCATCACCGGCACAAGGATCAGGAGTGTCCTCGAAAAATAGGTCGTCGTTAATTGATAAAAAGACGCCTCGGTCATCGCGGTGGAAGAGAGCGTGCTTAAGGTTTGAACCATGATCTTTTGAATCTCCGAGATCACCATCGGGCCCATCATCGAGAAGCCAAAGACACCGCCGAGGATGAGAACGGCGGAGTGAATCTCCCGGCTCCGGGGAACCTGTCCCTTCTTCCGCGCCTCTTCACGCCGCTTTGGAGAGGCCTGTTCTGTTCGTTCCTGATCGTCTGACGCCATCGGCTAATACCCAATCACGTGAGGTGGAGAGGCTTGTTTTTTTGACCCCACCCTCACGCCGAATGCCTCACGGTTTTTTTATTTCGATCAACAGACCCCTGATCGTCCCTTCCAATCCGGCCATCTGGTTTTGCAAAAGCGCGATAAAAAGGGAGAGCGTCGCCCCCATGACCAAAAGGCCGAGACCGATCGTGACCGGGAAACTCATCAACCAAACATTCATCTGGGGAACGACGCGCGACAAAATTCCAAGGGCCACATTCGCGAGCAGAAGGACCAATGTGACCGGAATCGCGATCTGCAGTCCGACGACAAAGAGCTGCCCGGTCGTCCGAACGAGCGACCCCATCGGGACCCCGTTCGGCGTGAAGGCCATGGGGGGAAGCAGACCGAAGCTGTAAACCAGCGCCTGAATGACCAGATGGTCCGCGTGGATTCCAAAAAAGACGAGAATCGCCAAGAGGGCGTAAAATTGTTCGATGAGAGGAACCGGTTGGTTGGAGGTCGGATCGAGAACACTGGCGATATTGAATCCCATCTGAAGGCCCATTATTTCTCCGCCAAGGTCGACGGCGGCAAAAATGAGCTGCGATCCGAGTCCGATGACCCACCCGATCAGCATCTCTCCCACCAGACCGACCACCCAGGCTGAAGTCGTCGAAGGGGGGGGCGGCATCCGGACAATCGGCACGAGGACCAGCGATACGGCGAGCGCCAATGAAACCTTGATCAAACCGGGCAGACTCCGTCCCCCGATCATCGGCAACGCCGAGAGAAAGCTCCCCACTCGAAAAAGAATCATCACGAACGAGGTCTCATACTGAAAAAGAGGCTGCACCCACGACATACCGTTTCGGCTCCTAGTGGACGTAATTGGGGATGTTGATCAGCAGACGGCTCGTAAACTCGATAATGGTCGAGAGCATCCAAGGGGCGAAAATCAAGAGCGCGATCGCGACCGCCAAAATTTTCGGAAGAAACGTCAAGGTCGCCTCGTTAATCTGCGTGACCGCCTGAAATAAGCTGA
>JAHFEM010000061.1 GCA_023248505.1 Nitrospirota bacterium | reverse complement strand
CTACCGCTTCAGATTATTAGCGACCGACAGCATCTCATCGGTCGTTTGGATCGCCTTGGAGTTCAGCTCATAGGCGCGCTGAGCGACGATCATATTGACCATCTCTTCAGCGATGTTCACGTTCGAGCCTTCCAGCGAGCCCTGCGAGACGGTTCCGAATCCTTCCTGCCCCGGCGCCCCCGTCACGGCCTCTCCGGAAGCGGCGGTCGCCTGATAGAGATTCTTTCCCATGCTGTGGAGACCGGCCGGATTGGTGAAGCGCGCCAGCTCAAGGGTTCCGATCTGCTGCGGAGCCGCCCCCGTCGACACCACGACGGAAACCACACCGGTCGGAAGAATGGTGACGGTCTGCGCGCCGGATGGAATCGTCAGATTCGGGAGGATCGGATAACCCTCGGCGGTCACGATACTTCCCTCGCCGTCGAGGCTCAACGATCCGGCGCGAGAGTAGCCGGTCGACCCATCGGGAAGGGTCACCTGGAAAAACCCTTCTCCCTCGATCGCAAGGTCGAGCGGATTTTGCGTTTGCTGAAACTCCCCTTGTCCGAACGTTCGGTGGACCGACACCGGAATCACCCCCGAGCCGAGCTGAATCCCGACCGGCAGCGTGCCCGTTGTGGTCGTGGTGCCCGGAGACTTCAGCGTCTCATACATGAGGTCTTGAAATTCCCCCCGGCTTTTCTTGAACCCGACCGTCGAAACGTTGGCCAAGTTATTGGCAATGACCTCGACCGAAATTTGTTGCGCTCCCAAGCCGGTGCTGGCAATGGACAATGCACGCATCATAGATGACTCTCCCTATTCAAGCGATCAGCTTTCAGCTATCAGCTTAATGATCAGGATTTCGCTGAGCGCTGACGGCTGATCGCTGATCGCTTTACTTTTATGTTAGCCTTCCCACTTCATTGGCCGCCTTGGAAGCGACTTCATCGGCGGTCTGAATCGCCTTTTGAGCCGACTCATACAGACGCATCACCGTAATCATCGCAACCATCTCCTCAACGGGATTGACGTTCGCTCCTTCGAGAGCGCCCTGGCTCACCCGCCCCTCCGGAAAAGGAACGGCCTCCCCGTTGGCCGACTCAAAAAGGGTCTGGCCCACCTTCTTCAATCGGGATGGATCGGAAAACCGATAGAGCGCCACCGTGTCGATCTCGGTCGGCTGCGCGCCGACCTCGGTCCCTTTCACCGAGAGCCGTCCCTCCGCGTCGACCTGGACCGCTCCCGGCGGGAGGGTGATCGGGCCGCCGGTTCCAAGGAGCGGGAAGCCGCCGGGCGTGGTGACCTGTCCCTGGCCGTCGATCGTGAAGCTTCCGCCGCGCGTATAACGGACCCCCTGCGGGGTTTGGACGGAAAAGAAACCCTCCCCTTCAATCGCAAGGTCCAGCGGCTCTCCGGTCGTCCTGACCGGGCCGGGGGTAAAATCGGTGAAGATTTGATGGAGCATCCCAAAAGTCGGGCTGGGTGTGACCGACCCGCTCGGCCCCGCATTCAATCCGGGCGGCAGCCCGATTCCTTCGAAGAGCGGATGGTCCCTTTTGAATCCGGCCGTATTGACGTTTGCCAAGTTGTTCGTAATCACTTCCAGACGCTTTTCTTGAGCCAAGGCCCCCGAGAGGACCGGGTAGATTGAATCCATTGGTTTCCGACTCCAAAGAAAAAGAAGATTGCCATTCCTGATCGGGATCATAAGCAAGGGGTGTGCCAGGTCCGGGAACGGATCTGAGAGGGATACATTTGCCGAGCGAGCGTCCAAACGACGCTTTTTTGCCGATGAAGGTCGGCAGAATTTTCCTCTTTTGCCGAGGGAGGTTTAAGATTCAAAATCCGTTGGAGGTCGGTTGCGAAAGGATTGACAGGTTCGCGTCAAAAAGCTGACATCGTTCTCGAAGGAAGGTGCGTCATAAGGCGGTGCCGAGTCGACTCATCCAGGAGATCGCTTCACGCTGAGCGCTCAAGAGATCGCCGAGCGTCAGCCCGGATTGTCTCAGGTAAACCTCCATCCCCTTAAAATCCGCCTGCTCTTGCCGCTCAGTCAAGGAGAGAAGGGACCCCAGCGACCCCTCGCGTGCCAGCAAGGCTTGGCGGACATCATCCAGCATATTCAACTGATCGACCACCTCCTGCATCGGCATCCCGAGCAGGACATCGATGAGCGAGAGGATTCCCGTCATGAATGCCAGATCGGCATAACCCCTTTCTGGATATCGGTCCGGGCGCGACTGAACGAGGCATTCCATCGACCGGCCTCGCATCGCCGCCGTTTGCATGAGGGGACTGTTCATCCCGCCTTTACTTCCTTGGGAAAAGAGAAGGAGCTGGACCCACCGCTTGAGCTGTTGCCGGCCCAACAGGGTGATCGCATGAGAGATGGCATTGATTTTCTGCCGTGTTCCAACCGCCACCGAGTTGACCAGACGGAGCAGGTTATAGCTGAGGACGGGCGCTTCTTTGAATATCTGCTCGATCTCCTTTGTATCGGCATCCTTCATCACTTTTTCGAGCAGTTTCATAAGCGAAACCATGGCGGGGTCCATCCGCTTGCGCGACAGAATCGAGGGGCGCGCGAAGTAATATCCCTGGAAGAGATCAAATCCCAATTGCCGACACGTTTGATACTCCTCTTGCCGCTCCACTCTTTCAGCCAACAATTGGATCGGCCATTTTTTGATCTGTCGCACCGCCTTTTTTAATTTCTCTCCCGTGAACTCCTTCACATCGATTTTGATAATATCGACGATATCAAACAGGGGGAGATACGAGTCATCGTAGCTGAAGTCGTCCAGGGCCAGGCTGAACCCCTTCTTTTTGAGCTCCCTGCTCCTCTGGATCACGGGAGGGCTGATCTTCACTGTCTCGAGGATTTCCAGGACCACTTTTTCTTTCGGGAGCAGCTCGATCGCATCGCTGAGGAACATTTCTTCGTTTACATTTATAAACCCTTTTCCCCGCCCCAAGATCATCTCGATGCCGAATTGCGTCAGTGCGTCAGCGATCACGCTGGCCGACGCTTGGAGAACATCGGTGATCTCCGCCGTATTGATGTTTCCCGAACGGAAGAGGAGCTCATAAGCGACAATCTCCTCATTCTTATTCAGGATGGGTTGGCGTCCTAAGAAAATCTCTTCGCCACGCATAAAGCTCCCTTTCGGCGCCGGATCTCCAGCGAATGCATGCAGGTTGTCTTGTCAATCGATTCCAGCCGTGGGTGCTTGATGCGGACGCCCGATGCCGTCATGGCGTCGAACGGGAGGGCGGCGAAATAAGAACAATCGGCTCAACCTCTTCTTCCACCTTATTCAGGAGGACAATCTCAACCCGGCGATTCTTCGCCCGCCCCTCCAACGTATCGTTGGCGGCGATCGGGCGAAACTCGGCGTACCCGGCAATCGAGAATCGATCCGGACTCATCGCGCGGCGCGTGACGAAGTAACGGACGATCTGCGCCGCCCGAGAGGTGGAGAGCTCCCAATTCGAAGCGTAAAGCGGGGTTTTGATCGGAATATTGTCCGTGTGCCCTTCTACCTGGATTGCGTTCGGAGCGTCTACGATCAATTCAGCGATGCGATCGAGTGCGAGCGCAAATTCGGGGAGGATCTCCGCCTGTCCCGTTTCAAACGCAAGCCCCTCGCTGATCCGGATAACCACGCCCCGCTTGTCCCGAACTACCTTGACCCCCCCTGAATTATTCACCGTATTGATCTCGTCCTGCAGTTTCTGGAAAAGATGGAGGCCGGTATCGAACATCGTGGGGCCCGTTGACTGATTGGTGATTCGAATATTCGAGGAAGAGAGGGCAATGATGGGATGGAAGGCCGAATTGATCGAATCGGCGACTGCGCGCAGCTTTCCCTCGTTCACCGAAGAGGTGGAGTACATCACCACGAAGAAAGCGAACAGGAGGGTAATGAAATCGGCATAGGAGACGAGCCAGCGCTCCATATTCTCATGCTCTTCATGTTTTTTCTTTTTCATCTCCGCTATCCCTTCTTGATTTTCTTCTTCTGCTCCTCGGCAAGGAATCCTTCCAGCTTCTCTTGGATCAGCCGGGGGTTTTCCCCGCCGGCGATCGACATCAGCCCTTCGATGATCAGTTGGCGCACGATTCCTTCCATCTGGCCCCGCATCTTCAGCTTTGAAGCGATCGGCAGGAAAATGAGGTTGGCGGATAGGACCCCGTACATGGTCGCGACAAAGGCGGTGGCGATCCCGCTCCCGAGCTTGCTCGGATCGGCCAGATTCTCCATCACGTGGATCAGCCCCATGACGGCCCCGATGATTCCGAAGGTAGGACAGTACCCGCCGGCGGCCTCAAAAACCTTGGCCGCCATCGTATGGTGTTCTTCCGAGAATGCAAGGTCCACCTCCAAAATCTCCCGAAGCAATCTCGGTTCCGTTCCATCCATCAACAGCTGAAGTCCTTTCTTGAAGAACGGGTCCTTGACCTCCTTCATTTTCGGCTCCAGCGCCAGAATCCCCTGCTTGCGCACGATGTTCGCGTAGTCGACCAGCTGCCGGATGAAGCCGAGGGAATGGTCGGGCTGCGCTTTGATCGTCCCCAGCCCGAGTTTGATCCCCTCTATGAATTTGGGGAGCGAATATTGGACCATGACCGCCCCCAGCGTTCCCCCCAGCACGATAATGGCGGCGGTCAGCTGCATGACCGACTGGACATGGCCCCCTTCGAGGTGCTGCCCCCCGATCAGCGCGGCCAATCCGAGGATGACTCCCAATATCGTTAAAATATCCATCGCAGCCTCGGCCGGGGTTTAAAGGCCATGCTCCTTTAAAAGTTTATCCACATCCGCTTGGGCGATTTTTCGGGAATCCGAGAAAAGGGTCCCCGCTTTCGACGGCATTCTCTCCCGACGCTCCCCCGGAAATGTCCCTGAGCCCCCTTCCGTCCCTTTCTCGTTGAGCGATTGATTCAATCGCCGGATCCGTGACTGGACGCCGGTCATATCGGAGGAGATTTTTCTGAGCCACTGCGCGGCGACATCCTGGAAAGAGAGCGCCGTCAACAGGTCCATCAACAGTTTCTTCTCGCTTCGAAGCCGGGCTCCGATCTCCTCGGCTTCACGCTTCAACCGGGGGCGCTGGAAGATCTCTCCGGGCAGATCGGTCTTCAGCGTTTCCCATTGTGCTGCAAGCGCGTCCCGACTTTCGATGACCTTCTCGACGATCCCCAACACCCGATGGACCTCTTCTTCCGTAAACCGGGTGACCCCGTTGAGTTGGTCGGCCCCACACGGAATTTGGCTCGAAGCGGTCTCGATCTCAGTCCCCGCCAACTGTAGTTTTTTCGAAATTGCCTGAAGGTACTTTCCCAACCTGCCGAGTTCATCGGAGAGTTTGGAATCGGCCCCCTTCTTGAGGTTCCCCTCGACGATTCCTCGTCCCGCCAGGATCAGTCCCCGGAGATTTTCATCTTCCAATGGTCGTTCGTGGAAATCCATCCGATTGTTTCCTTTCATAATAATTGAGTAGACCTTAGGCGGGAAACTTCCTCGCCTTCGCGTCAGGATGATTTTCCACGCTCACGCGTGTTTGAATGCCTTGTCGATCTTCTCTTTCATCGTCTCGGCCGTGAACGGCTTCAGGATGTAGCTGTTCACGCCGGACCGGATCGCCTCAAGGATGTGATCCATTTCAGCCTCGGTGGTCACCATCAAAACAGGCAAAGTTGATAATTTCGGATCTTGCCGAATGGCCTTGAGGAGATCGAGACCGTTCATCTTGGGCATATTCCAATCGCTGATCACAAGGTCAAACGGCTCATGCCGGACCTTCTCCAATGCCTTATCGCCGTCGTCCGCTTCATCTACATTCGGATAGCCTAACTGCTTCAACGTATTGATGATGATCCTCCTCATCGAGGACATATCATCGACAACCAGAATCTTCATGTTTATGTCATGCATCTCGCGCTCCCTATCTTCACATTCACACCCTCTATTGCAACTGGCCTTTCTGGACGGAATTCCCCCCCCGTTCCAATCCTTGGGGCTGTATTGGAGGGGAAGTGGAGAGAGTTGCCTCGTTTCGTTTGTAATAAACCCCCCGGTCCACCTCCACCCTGATCAATCGTTCGGAAATGCCAAGAGGGGTTTCTCCTCCTCCGAGGAAGAGCGCGCCGTTCGGGGCAAGGCTGGCCGCCATCCGATCGAGGACTTTCTTCTTTGAAGCGGCATCAAAATAAATGAGAATATTCCGGCAAAAAATAATATCGAATAATCCCAGAGAAGCAAAGTCGGAGAGAAGATTCAGCCGCCGGAACTGCACCCATTTTTTCACCTCCGGCTTAATCTGCCATTCAGAGCCGACCTGATCAAAAAAACGGGTCATGTATTGGGTGGGAAGACCCCGTTGAATTTCATAATGAGAGTAGTTGCCGCTGCGCGCCTTCTCCAAGACGCGCTCCACCAGATCGGTCGCCAAAATCTCGACATCCCATCCGGCCGGAATCACTCCCGTGTCGCTCAGAAGCATGGCCAGCGAATAGGGTTCCTGTCCGGTCGCGCATGCGGCGCTCCAAATTCGAACCTTCTTCGCCTTCTGATTTGTTTTGAGCAACTCCGGAAAGACCACCTTTCGAACTGTCTCAAAGGGGACCCTGTCCCGGAAGAACGACGTTTCATTCGTCGCCATGGCGTCCACGACCTTCCGGCCCAATGGGCTCGTCGGGTTCAGCCTCAATTGATGACAGAGCGCATCGATCGAAGCCAAACCGGCTTCCAGAGCGACCGGCTCCAGTCGCGCCTCGATCAGGTAGGTTTTCGAACTGTCCAACACCAAACCGCTCTCCTTTTGCAGGAAGGCGAAGAAAAAGGTGAGCGACTCCTTCGATACCATCAGCGTCGAACCCCCTTTTGGACGCATCCCTCGATGGCCGCGTGCATCTGATCGAGGGGAAGGACACAATCGGCCAGACCCTCCCGCACGACAAATGAAGGCATCCCCCACACCACGCTGCTCGCTTGGTCCTGCGCAAAAATGATCGCCCCCTTGGCCTTCATCGCCCGAACACCGTTTAAGCCGTCTTGCCCCATTCCGGTCATGATGATCCCGAGCGCTTCGGCGCCATAAGTTTCCGCCACCGATCGGAACAAGACATCCACGGAAGGGCGGCAATAATTGACCGGAGGCTCCTGATTCATCGCCAGAACCGTCTTTCCTTCCCTTTGCCGCACGACCATGTGATAATTCCCGGGCGCAATGTAGGCCACTCCGGGCTCCAGCGCCATTCCGTCGGTTCCTTCGACGACCCGAACCGCTCCGCCTTGGTTGAGCCGCTCCGCCAACATGCGGGTGAAGACCGGCGGCATGTGCTGAACAATGACAATGGGAACCGGAAAATTCTTGGACAATTCCGGAATCAGCTTCGACAGCGCCGCCGGACCGCCGGTGGAGATACCGATGGCGACTATGCCGAACGACTGATGAACCATTCGGAGGGCCCGCTCAAACGTCAACTCCTCAATCGGTTTCCCCTCTTTTTGGAGAACCTTCGCGCCGGCCGCAGGAGGGCGGAACTGCTTGACCTTCGGGACCAGCTCGGCGGCAACCTGCTTGACCGCCTCCGCATATCCTCCCGGGTGGGTCCCGGTCGGTTTGGCGACATAATCGCTCGCCCCCAGAGAGAGCGCTTCAATCGTTTGGCCGGCTCCCCGTTGCGTGTCGCTGCTGAACATGATGGTCCGGATTCTCGGAAAATCGGATCGGAGGGCGCGGAGGAGCTCGAACCCATCCGACTCCGGCATCTCCAGATCGAGGATGAGCACCTCCGGATTCCACTGGGCAATCCGCTGAAGGGCGATCTTCCCGTTGGAAGCCGTCCCGACCACCGAGATACCGGCGTCGGTCGACAGCGCATCGGTGACCGCGCGCCTCACCACGGACGAATCATCCACAATCATGACCCGAATCGGCTCATACACTTTCGTCACTCTCAATCCCCAAGATCGCCAATTTTTCCTGGAGAATCTCTTTTGTAAATGGTTTCATGATGTACTCGTCGGCCCCTTTCTGAACCGCTTGCAGAATCTTCTCCAGCTCCGACTCAGTCGAAACAACGATGATCAGCGGCTTTCGGATCGATCCCCCTTTCGCACGGAGGGAGTCGAGCAACTCCATTCCATCCATTTCAGGCATATTCCAATCCAGCAGGATCAGCGCGATTTCAGGATGCGCCTCCAACTGGGTCAACGCCGCCCTGCCGTTTTCCGCCTCGACCGTCTCATGTCTCAT
>JAHFEM010000445.1 GCA_023248505.1 Nitrospirota bacterium | reverse complement strand
AGAGCGAGCAGAAGATCCTCAAAGGAATTTCCTTTTTTAAAAAGAGCGGAAGCCGATACCCGATCGGGGCGATTCTCCCGTTGATCCGCGAGATTGAGAAGCGATTGGAAAAGGTCCCCGGCATGAGGCGGGTCGCGGTCGCAGGCTCCATCCGCCGCTGGAAGGAAACGATCGGAGACGGCGATCTCCTTGCCGTCTCAAACGATCCCGACCGGGTGATGGGCTTCTTTGTCTCCATGCCGGAGGTGATCTACATCCATGCCAAGGGACCGACGAAGTCGAGCATTAAGCTGAAGAGCGGCATCGACGTCGATCTCCGCGTCGTTCCGGAGGAGAGTTTCGGCGCGGCCCTCTGCTACTTCACCGGGAGCAAGGCGCATAGTATCTCCCTCCGCAAGATTGCAATGGCGAAGGGTCTCAAGCTCAACGAGTACGGCGTCTTCCGAGGGGAGCGGCCGATTGCAGGACGCACGGAAGAAGAGGTCTACGCCGCGCTCGGCCTCCCCTTCATCCCTCCCGAGCTTCGGGAGGATACCGGCGAGATCGAGGCGGCCCTGGCAGGACGACTCCCGGCGTTAATCGATTATGACGACCTGCGCGGCGACCTTCAGACGCAGACGAACTGGACCGACGGGGCCCACTCCATTGAAGAGATGGCCGCCGAAGCGAAGCGTTTGGGGCGGGAGTATATCGCGATCACCGATCATACGAAGAGCCTCGCCATGGCGAAAGGGTCGGATGAGAAGAAGCTTCGCAAGCAGATGGCCGCCATCGATGCGCTCAACAAAAAGCTGCGCGGCATCACAATTCTGAAAGGGGCCGAGGTGAACATCAATAAAGACGGCAGTCTCGACATCGACGATGAGACGCTCGCCCAGCTCGACGTGGTCGGAATCGCCGTTCATTCCCACTTCGGCCTGCCGCGGGCGGAGATGACCCGACGTGTGATTCATGCGATGGAAAATCCCCATGTCGATATTCTCTTTCATCCGACCGGACGCATTCTTCAGAAACGCGAGCCGTACGAGATTGATATCGATGCCGTCATCCAAGCCGCTCGGCGGACCGGGACGGCTCTTGAGGTAGACGCGTTCCCAGATCGTCTTGATTTGAAAGACGAACATATTCGAAAAGCGGTCGAGGCCGGGGTGAAGCTCATGATTGATTCCGACGCGCACAACGTCGCTCACCTCTCTTATCTCCAGTTCGGGATCGCCGCGGCGCGGCGCGGTTGGGCGAAGCGATCCGATGTCCTCAATACCCTCCCCCTCAACGCATTTCTGGCCTCTCTCAAAAATGGAAAAGAGCGGAGCCAGAAGAAGCCATTAAGAATCGCGTAGGATCGGAAGGCCGACGAAATCCGGACTTGGATCGGAAACTAAACAACCACCGCCTGGAATGCGGTCGGTTCTTCACTTGCCGACTCGAAGTCGACTTCTTATCGCCTCTCGCCCCGCAGGGTGGGAGAGGTCGGTCGCCGGATATCCGGCGACCGGGCGAGGGGGGCAGGCCGTTGACTCTGACTCTGACCTCTGAGTCCCATGATCGAATTGGCTCCCCTCATCCCCCCTTCTCCCGCCCTGCGGGGGGAGAAGGAGTTTCAGGCCTCCCCCGAATGAGGCACTAAACATTCAGCTACTCTATGAGTTCCTCTTTAAACCGCTGCTCGATTTCCGCCACTGCCTCGGAATTCCGGGTGAGCGCCTCAACACAATCTCTGTCCAGCTTAAAGCCGGCCAGCCGCTGCAACATGGCAAAAGCCTCCTCGTTGGTCCAGGCCTCTTTGTAGTACCTTCGGCTGGTCAGCGCATCGAAGATATCGGCGACGGTGATGATCCGCGCCTCGATCGGAATCGCCGCTCCCTTTAACCCGCGAAGATACCCCGTTCCGTCGACCGCTTCATGGTGATATTCGGCAATGTTGCGCAGCATATCGATATGCTGGAAGGTATCCAGCCCGAAGTCTTCGATGATCGTGTCGACAATCTCCCGGCCTTTCCGGACATGGCTCTTCATGATTTCCGATTCCTTTTTGGACAGCTTCCCTGTCTTCTTGAGCACCGCGTCGGGGATGCCGATTTTACCGATGTCGTGCAGAGAGGAAAAAAGAAAGAGATACTCGATATACGGGTCGTTAAAGCCGTACTTCGGGGCCAATTCTTTGGCGATCAGTCTCGCATAGTGGGCGGTCCGCTCGACATGGCCGCCGGTCTCCCTATCTCGATATTCCGTGATGTGCCGGGCGGCCTTGATCGTCGCAACCATCATCCGTATGGTCGATAATTCGTTGGCGATCATCAAGGAGATCAAATGGCCGAAGAGGTCGAGCTCGTGCAGGATGTCGGGCCGGAAAATGTTCTTCCGATAAGAGTTAAAGAAAATAAATCCGAGGAAGAGTCCGTTCAAGTAGATCGGCAGGGTATAACTCGAACCGAATCCTTGTCCCGCGATCCGTTTCGTGTGCTCATGCTCTCCTTTAGCAAAAACCGCGAGATCATTTACCACCCTGGGTCGTCCGGTCTGCAAAATGGCTCGCAAGGAGCCTGCCTCGGCGAGTTTCGCCTGATAGTGAATCAGGGGATGCTCTTCGCGACTGCTGTAGATAAAGGTCTTCAGCAGGTCGGTCTTCGGATCGTACACCGCAACGGCAATTCGATCGATCGAGGGTATCCGAGTTTTCAATATGGAATGGATCGATTTGAGCTTTTCCGAGAGAGGGATGTTTCGATTCAGATCGTCGAAGGTATCCCCCTGGAAACGGCGCCCTTTCTCAAGGGAGGTCTTTCGGCTTACCGGACCCAATGTCTTTTCATGTCGATTCATGGCTGCGCCACCGAAAGGCAAGACCCTTCGTCCGAAT
>JAHFEM010000444.1 GCA_023248505.1 Nitrospirota bacterium | reverse complement strand
CAAAACGACGAGGCCCAGCGCCAACAGCTTGGTATGACTCATTCGGTCGGAGAGCCTGCCGAATGGATAAGCCGATGTCGCGTAGACCAAGTTCATCGCCACCATGACAAGAGGCACGAGTGCGATAGGGGTCCCACCCTGCCGAGCGCGCAAAACTAAGAATGCCTCGCTGAACCGAGCCAGCGTGAAAACCGCACCGATAGCGACGACCCACCAATACGATGCACCGAGGCGCTTCAGGTTCTCTCGGCGAATCGGATTATTGCGGGTACTCACCTGATGGTGGTGCGGTTCACGTACACCGACTGCGAGCAGTGCAACGGCCATCAAACCGGGAATGGCTGCAACCCAGAACACTCTCCGAAAATCGTTGGCCCATAGCAGCATCAAGCCTACGGCCAGCAGCGGACCGAGAAACGCACCTACCGTGTCCAAGGACTGGCGCAGACCAAAGGCGGCGCCCCGGACATGCGCCGGCGCGATGTCGGCGATGAGCGCATCGCGCGGCGCGCCGCGCACGCCTTTGCCGACACGGTCCATTAAACGGGCGGTGAGCACGACGCCAGCAGTGGAGGCCAAAGCAAAGAGCGGCTTGGTTAGCGCACCCAGAGTATAGCCAAATAGTGCGAGCCCTTTGCGCTTGCCGAGATAGTCGCTCAGAGTGCCAGAGAAGACTTTTATGATGAGGGCCGTGGATTCGGCGAATCCTTCAATCAGGCCGACCGCGAAGGCCCCTGTCCCCAGTGTTGTGACCATGAAGAGGGGTAGCAGGCTATGGATCATTTCCGAGGACACGTCCATCAACATGCTGACGAAGCCGAGCACCCACACGCCAGTGGGGATTTGACTCAATGTGCTTTTTACTTGAGTGGACATTCGGAAGTGAAAGCGATGTTAATTATTGGCTCCGCTTGAGGCAAATCATCGTTTGTGATCGTTGTTCTCATTCTAGGCCTAGATCCATCAAAATTATTCTAATGTTAAATACTAACAAAAAACACCGGCTTTCGCTAATGTCGTTTGCTTGGATCCAGGAGACAACTCGAACCCCCGACCGTGATGAACGAGATACACTGGTTCTTTCCGCAATCAATAATTTTCCGGAAGTTCAAACGTATTTAGTCGTAGGTGGACTCTGTCCGCAATCCCGACATTGCCGGAGAAGTCAGGTTTTGATTTTTACAGATCAGGGCTGCGAATCAATTGTCTGGCTGATTTTGGTTAAACCGTTTACCCCGTGACCTTTTCCAATTCTTTTTCGACCGTCTCTATTTTTCCGGCGACTTTCGGGTCGAGCTTTCGGATCGACTCTTGGATGGAATCGATCTCGGATTGGATCGGGGCGAGGTTTTTCCTTTGGGTGTCGGAGGAGAGGGAGATCGCTTTGGCGACGCGCTCTTTGGCCTTGCCGGCCTGGGTCTCCGCGTCGCCGAAGTTTTTCTGCTTCACTTCGTCTCGGGCGGCGCTTAAGAATTCTCGCGCCTCGATCAGGTTGAGCCGGACCCGCATCGTGGAAACCTCCGACTCCAGGCCGCGCGTCTTGGCGACCATCTCATCCTTGAGGCTCGAGTAGCTTTTTTTCACCTCGGTGGTGCCGGCGGCGCCGAGGAGGTATCCCGCCCCGAAGGAGCCGGCGAGCAAAACGAGAAGAAAGAGGGTTTTGATCATCGCTAGACCCCTTCCTTCTTCGGTTTCTTCCCCTCCGCCTGGTTGAGAAGCCGGCCGACATTTCCCGCCGCATAGGCCCGAACCGAGCTGTCAGGATCTTTCAGACTTTCCTTTAAAATAGGGATGGCCTCGGACCCGCCGACCTCGCCGATCGCCCGGACGACCGCGATTCGAACCCGCTGCGCCTCATCTCCCAGCGCCTTTTTCAGGAGCGGCACCGCTTCCTTTCCGCCGACCTTCCGCAATGAGCCGACCGTAAAATGCCGGATCGCATAATCGTTTTCTTTGAGGGCCGCTTCGTAGACCGGGATCTCATTTTTCCCGAGGCGTTGGAGTCCCTCCGCCGCGGAGACCCGAACGATCGGATCGGGATCGTTCAAGATCTTTTCCAGAAGGGGGATCGCCTTCGGGTTGCCGAGCTTTCCCAAGGAGGTCGCCGCCGCCCCGCGGACCGCCGTGTCGGCGTCGGCGGCCGCCTTGGCGAGCGGGTCAAAGTGTTCCGGGGCGGCAATGTCTCCCATCGCTTCGGCGACATACATTCGGAGGGTGGCATCGGAGTCGGCCAGCATCTTCGCCAAGAGGGGGGCCGCCTCGTGTTTCTTGGTTCTCCCGAGCGCCGCGGCGCCGGCCGACCGCGCTGGGCCCTCCAGTTTGGGAACGATCTCCAGGAGCTGAGCGAGGGCCTTTTCATCGCCGTTGCGCGCCATGGCGGCGAGGGTGAAGAGCTTCACCGTCGGATCGGAGTCGTTTGCAAAGGTGGAGAGGACGTTGTTCATATTCACTCCGGCCGGGGTCCCGTTCTTGGACGCCGACATGTCGTCGAGCGATTTCACCACCGCGACGCGGACCATCCCGTCGGCATCGCTTCCCATGGCGAGAAGGAGCTTCAGCGCCTCCGGCCCGCCGAGCTGGCCGAGCGCTTCCACGGTGAAGAAGCGGACGAAGGGGGCGGGGTCTTTCAGCCCGGGGATGATCAGGGGGATCTGCGACGGGTCGCCCATCTCGCCGACCGCTTTGACCGCGGCGCTCCGGACGAAATAGTTTTCATGCGTGAGGGAGTTTTTGATGATCCCGAGGGAAATTTCCTTGAGAAGGAGGGGGGCCAGGTTCGGATATTTCTTCTCGACCTGGTCGTAATCGTTAAACGCCTCTTCGATCTCTCCCTCGGCCATCGAAGCCAACACCTTGAGGC
>JAHFEM010000060.1 GCA_023248505.1 Nitrospirota bacterium | reverse complement strand
AACAGCTGGATGAGGATGCCTCCTCCTTCGTCCAGTTTTATAAGAAGGAAGGCTTCCGGAACCCCCTTGTCACGCCGGAGATCGAGTTTGACGCCACCCGGACCTTTGCCAAGGTGACCTACAAGATTGACGAAGGGGTTCGAACACGCATCGGCCAGATCTTCCTTCGGGGACACCCACATCTTCCTGAAGCCCAATTAAGAAAGGCGCTCCAGGTCCAGCCGGAGAAACCGTATTACGAGGCGATTGTGAAAGAGGGGGCGCGTCAAATCCTCTCCGCGTACGAAAAGGAAGGGTATCTCTACGTCAACATTCAGTCCTTCACCTCTTTTTCGGAAGATCAAACAACCGCCGATATCACCTATGATCTCTCCGAGGGAGAGCAAATCCATGTCGGCCGGATCGTTCTCGATGGAAATCTGCGGACGCGCGATCAGGTTCTCCTCCGTGAGCTCTTGATTCACGAGGGAGACCCTTACAGCTTGGAGCAGATCCTCAAAAGCCAGCAGCGCCTCTATCGAACCGGTCTTTTCTCGGGGGTTCGATTTGACCCGGTCCGTTTCGAGGACAACCCGACCGTTCAAGACCTCCGGCTCTCCGTCACCGAGCACCCGAGCATCGGGGTGGAATTCGGTTTCGGATATGCCGATTACGAAGGCCTTCGAGGCTTCATCGAGCTCTCCCATCGGAATCTCTTCGGCACCGCGCGGAGCATCACCGCCCGGGCGCAGGGGAGCCGGGTAGAGGAGCTCTATACCCTCAGTTATCGAGAGCCGTGGTTTCTCTTTCGCGACACCGACGCCCACATCGTGGCGGCCTATATCGATCGGGAGGAGCGCTCCTTCCATCTGAACAGAGCCAGCGGCACGGTCGGAGCCGATAAAAGCCTCTCGGATACCCTCAAGGCCTCTCTGGTCTATCAGTACGATCGGAACCGGCTCTCGGATGTCGAGCCGGAGGCCCAGCTGACCCCGGAAGATACCGGTCAGGTCACGATCGGAAGCATCAACCCCTCCTTGATTCGCGACACGCGGGACGATCCCTTCAATCCCCGATCGGGCTCCTTGAACGGGATTACCGTCCGGGATGCCGCGCTGATCTTGGGTTCGGAAGCCCAGTTTGTCAAAACCACGGTTCAGAGCAGTTGGTATCAGGCGCTCTCCTCTCGATTCGTCTTTGCCTTCTCCGCCAGAGCCGGGGTGGCCCAGCGGTTCGGAGAGACCACGGAGATTCCGTTGCCGGAGCGGTTCTTTCTCGGGGGGAGGAGCACCGTGCGCGGCTACGATCAGGACAAGTTGGGAATCGAGGGGGAGACCCTCATCAACGGAGAGCCCACCGGCGGCAACGCCATGCTGGTCTTCAACGAGGAGCTTCGGATCGCCCTCCCCCGATCGTTCGGCCTCGTCCTCTTTTTCGATCATGGGAACGTCTGGCGGAAATACCGGGATGTGAGATTCACCGATATCAAATCAACCACCGGAGCCGGCGTACGGTATAATACTCCTGTCGGCCCCTTTCGGCTCGACTGGGGATACAAACTCAATCGCGAGGCCGACGAGAGCCCCTGGGCGATCCATTTTACCCTTGGCCATGCTTTCTAGAAAAATCGGAGCGACCTCTTCAGGGAACCGATGCAACGCTTTAAAAAAGATGGATGGCTCCTCCTCGGAATCGGGATCCTTCTCTTCTATTTCATCCTCCCCTCGCAGAAAGAGATCCCCTTCCAGGGGAAGGGGGGGGCCATCGATTCATCGTCCCCTTCGCTGGATCTGCGCATCCCCCGAAGCGCCCTTCCCGGCCCCGGCGCCCCGCCTCCTTCCCCCTCGGATCGAGGGATATCCCCCTGGACCGCCCTCAACGAGAGGGGAATTGCCCTCTTCCGTGAGGGACGCTACCAGGAGGCGCTCGATCTCTTTACACAAGCCCTGGCCCTCCGGCCGGAGGAGGTCGCTTTTCGCCAAAATGTCGCCCGGGCGCATGCCCAACTCGGATGGGAGGCCATCCGGAAAAACGCTTTCGCCGAGGCGGAGCCTCACTTCAAAGCCTCGATCGAGCGCTTCGACGGGGAAGCCGCCTTCTATTTCGGGGAAGCCGTTTCACTCCATCGCCAGCAAAGGGAAGAAGAGGCCCTTCGAGCAGTGGAAACCGGAATGGCATACGATCCGGAGCAGGCGATCGCCCACAAGCTGCTCGGGGAGATCTACGAGGGCCGAAATGAGTTCGAGAAAGCCATCGGCGCCTGGGAAAAAGCCTCCCGGCTCGATCCGGGAGATCTCCCGCTGGCGGCGCGGCTGGAGAGAATGAGACGGGAGCATCGGCTCTTCTCCCGCTTCCAGCAGGAGGAGACGCGCCACTTCAGCCTTCTTTTCGAAGGACGGGAGGAAGAAGATCGCGCCCGCAGGGTGATCGACCTGCTGGAAGGGGCCTATCAGGAGATCGGAAAGACCTTCTCCTACTATCCTGACCGGACCATCTTGGCCGTCCTCTACACCGATCAGCTCTTTCGGGACGTGACCCAAAGTCCCGCTTGGACAAAGGCCCTCTTTGATGGTAGAATCCACCTTCCGATCGGGGGCTCGATCGAAGATGAAGCCTTGTTGAAAAAAGTGATCTATCACGAATTCACCCATGCGCTCGTTCACCAACTCTCACACGGCAAGACCCCAACCTGGCTGAACGAAGGGTTGGCCCTCTACTTCGAAGAAGGAGGAAGGGACGGTCAAGATCGCCTGATGTCTCCGCTTCTCCCGCTCGATCGGCTCCACGGCTCTTTCATGACGTACGATGAACCGACCGCTCGGCAGGCTTACGCGGAAAGCCGCTCTGCAACCGCCTATCTGATCGATCGCTATGGTTTCTTTAGGATCAAACTCCTTTTGGAGGGATTGGCGCACGATGCCCCATTCCCCGAAGCGTTTGAACAGGTCTTTCTCATCTCCTACGCCGATTTCCAGACGGAGTGGCAAAAAGAAATGGGATTCCGATAACCGTATGATGAAAAGAGCATCCTGGACCGCCTTCCTCCTTCTTCTGGTTCTGTTCCTCGCCCCTGCGCAGCCCTTTGCCGCGGGCCCGGAGCGGATTAAGAAAGTCACAACCGAAATAATCAATCAGGAGATCGTCGTCTCGGCGGAGTTGGTGGACGGATTCAGCCGGGAGATCATCAACGACATCCAGGACGGCATTCCGAAGGACTTCTACTACTACCTCCTTTTGAAGCGAAAACAGAAGAGCTGGTTTGACGAAGAGGTGCTGGCGAGAACAATCCGCTACACCGTGAAATACGATACGCTCAAGAAAAAGTACGCGATTATCCAGACGGACGGAGAACGGGTGGTGGAGAGCACGGTGGACGACATCGAGACGATGAAACGGCTCGTTGCCAAGATCGATCATGTGCCGCTCGCGCCGATCAGCTTTCTGAAGTCGCGCAACCGCTATTACGTCAGCGTCAAATCACAGATGAAGGCGGCCAAGCTTCCTTTCTATGTGAACTACTTTCTCTTCTTCATTCCCTTTCTGGAACTCGACACCCCCTGGGCCGATTCCGATATACTCTCGATCAACAGGGGAGGATAACCGTCAAGGGAGACTTCCCCTCCCTTGCATAAACGGAGAAAACGGGCCGTCTATCGACGACAAGACCATGAATCGATCGAATACTGAAAAAACACCGCCGCCGAAATCGAAGGGGAGCTTTCGTCCCGTTCTGATCACCGCCTTCTTTTTGGCGCTTTCGGTTTCCCTGACCGTTCTCTTTTTCAGAGGGGTCGAAGGGCCCGCTCTTTTCTCGACCAATATTCTGGTTCTCACGCTGGTCAACGTCAACATCACCCTCGCCATTCTCCTCATCCTGCTTCTCTCCCGCAACCTCATCAAGCTTTATTTCGAACGGAGGCAACAGCCGAAGCGATCGAGCTTCAAGAGCAAGCTGGTCGCCGCTTTTATCGGCCTCTCGATGATCCCCTCTTTCCTTCTCTTTATCGTCGCCAGCGGTCTTTTGACCAGCAGCATTGAGAATTGGTTCTCGATTCAGGTGGAGAAGTCCCTCAGCCAATCGCTGGAGGTGGCGCAGGTGTACTACCAGAAGAGTCAAGAGAGCATTGCGATGCTGACGGTGCAGGCGGGGCGATCCATCCAAGAGCGGAACCTCCTCGAAGGCCCTTATGAAGAATTGGTCCGGAGCCTGGAAGCGAAACAGAAGGAGTACGGCGTGGAGGCGATCCATCTCTTCACCCCCGGTTTTCAACGCTTCGCCTCCAGCGTGAAGGGGGCCTCCGATATCCGTTTGGCCGATTCTCCCTTCCCTCCCACCGATCTTCTTCAACGGGCCTTGAGCGTTGCCAAACCGATTACGACGATACAATCGACCCATCGAGGAGACCTGATCCGGGGGATCCTTCCCCTCAAATCGAACGAGCGCGTGGTGGCCCTTCTCGTGGTCGACTCCCTCATCCCCCCCGCCCTGGTCGGGAAAATGGAAGAGATCAAAAAAGCCCTCGAAGATTACAAGCAGCTCAAAGCCTTTAAGAATCCGATCAAGGGGAGCTATATCCTCTCGTTTTTCATCATCCTCCTTCTGATTATCTTCTCGGCAACCTGGTTCGGCCTCTACCTCGCGCGGGGGATTACGATCCCGCTTCAGAAACTCGCAGAGGGGACCGAAGCGGTGGCGCAGGGGAACCTGGAAGTTCAAATCGACGTCCAGGCGAACGACGAGCTGGGGGTCTTGGTCGACTCCTTCAACAAGATGACGGCCGATCTCAAGCAGACCCAAGAAAAGGTCAAGGAGGCCAACCGTTCCCTCACCGAGTCGAATCGGGAGATCGAAAGCCGACGGGCCTACACGGAGGGGATTCTCCAGAACATCGCCGCCGGGGTCATCTCGGTAGACGAGAAGGGGATCATCACCACCTTCAACCCCTCGGCGGAGCAGATCCTCAACATCCGGGCGACCGAAGCGGTCGGAGAGGAGTACATTCCGTTTTTCTCCGGCCGAAAAATGGCGCCGATGGCCGACCTCTTGAACAAGATTCACCGGCTCAAAAAAACGGCCCTGGAGGAGCAGCTTTATCTCGAAGTTCGGAAAAAGTCCCTCACCCTGCGGACCGCCGTCTCCTTGCTGCAAGGGAAGGATCAGCGCTTTCTCGGAGGGGGGGTGATCGTCTTTGACGACCTGACCGAATTGATCCGGGCGCAGAAGCTCGCCACCTGGCAGGAGGTGGCCCAGCGGATCGCACACGAGATCAAAAACCCGCTCACCCCGATCCAACTTTCCACGGAGCGGCTCCGAAAAAAGTACTTTGAGCATTCGGACGGTTTTGATAAGATATTCGATGAGTCGACGCGGATCGTGATCAACGAAGTTCACGACCTCAAGAATCTCGTCGACGAATTCTCAAACTTCGCCCGGATGCCGGCCCCCCGGCCGACGCTGCAGAAGATCGATCCGATTTTAAAAGAGGTGATCGCCCTCTATCAGTCGGCGCATAAAGATGTCGCCATTTCCGCGCACTTCGATGAAACCGTCCCGCCGCTCAATCTTGACCGCGAACAGATCAAGCGGGTCTTCGTAAACCTCTTCGAGAACGCCGTGGAAGCGATGAATCGCCAGGGAGATCTGAGCATCACCAGCAGCTACGACGATGCGCAACAGAAGGTCCGCATCGAGGTGGCCGACGAGGGATCGGGCATCTCCCCGGATGATCTCGACAAGCTCTTTCTCCCCTACTTCTCCAGGAAAAAGACCGGAAGCGGGCTGGGACTGGCGATCGTCAATCGCATCGTCATGGATCACAACGGCCAGATCCGCGCCGTCCCGCGGCAGCCGAAAGGAACCACTTTTGTTGTGGAGTTTCCCGTTTAGAAAGAGAAGAAGCGTGAGGGGTAAAAGAATTTGAAGCTTTTGACCTTAGGCCTCACGTCACTTAGGAATTGAATATGTCTGAAAATATCTTGATCGTAGATGATGAGCCGGCGATTCTCTCCACCCTCTCGGGGGTCTTGATGGACGAGGGGTATGCCGTGGTCACCGCCGAGAACGGGGCGGCGGCGATTCGCCAGGTTCAATCGCAGCCGCCGGCGGTGGTTCTGCTCGATATCTGGATGCCGGAGCCGGACGGAATCGAGACCCTCAAGCGGCTCAGGATCCACTATCCCGATCTGGTCGTCATCATGATGTCGGGCCACGGCTCGATCGAAACCGCCGTCGAGGCGATCAAGCTCGGCGCCTACGACTATATCGAGAAGCCGATCTCCCTTCAAAAAGTAATTTTGATGGTGAAACACGCCCTCACCGAATCTCGGCTCCAGCAGGAAAACCGCACCCTCAAGCGGCTGGTGGAGAAGAAGAATGAAATGATCGGCGCCAGTCCGGCATTGATCCGGTTGCGGGAGCAGATCCACATGGCCGGGCCCTCTCAAAGCCGCGTTCTGATCTCGGGAGAAAACGGCACCGGGAAAGAGCTCGTCGCCCACGCGATCCATCACAACAGCCCGCGCCGCGCGCAGCCGTTTCTGGAGATCAACTGCGCCGCCATCCCGGAGAGCCTGATCGAGAGCGAGCTCTTCGGCCACGAGCGGGGGGCTTTTACCGGAGCGCAGCACCAGAAGAAGGGACAGTTTGAGCTCGCCGACGGGGGAACCCTCTTTCTCGATGAGATCGGCGACATGGCGCTGGCGACGCAATCGAAGGTGCTGCGGGTGCTGCAGGAGCAGGAATTCTACCGGGTCGGCGGAAGCGACCGGGTGAAGGTCGATGTTCGGGTCCTCGCCGCCTCGAATAAAAACCTCTCCGAGGAGATTAAGAAGGGGACGTTTCGGGAAGATCTTTACTACCGGCTCAATGTGATTCCCCTTCATGTCCCGCCGCTGCGGGAGCGGGCCGAGGATATCCCGCTGCTGCTGGAGCACTTCACCCAAGAGGTCTCGCAGGAGCAGGGGATCAAGCCAAAGCGCTTTTCCCCGGAGGCGATCGCCGCGCTGAAGCGATATCAGTGGCCGGGCAATGTCCGCGAGTTGAAAAATATTGTCGAGCGGCTCATGATCATGGTCCCCTCGTCGGCCATCCTCCCACAAGATCTCCCCGAGTTCATCACCGAGGGGCTCTCCTCGGAAGACAGCTCCTTTCCGCCGGTCGAAGGAGCCGCCCCCGGCTCGCTCAAAGAGGCGCGCAACGCCTTCGAGAAAAAATATATTCTCGCCAAGCTCCAGGAAAATCACTGGAACGTCAACCAGGCGGCGGAGGCCCTTCAGATCGAGCGAACCTACCTCTATCGCAAGATGAAGTTCCTCGGCATCGAAGCGCCCGGAGGCGAGTAAAGGCACGATCTTGCCCCAGCCCATTCTTCCCCTTCAAATCGAAAAGATCGTCCACGGCGGAGACGGCTTGGCCCGGCACGAAGGCCGGGTGATCTTCGTCCCCTTCACGATCCCCGGCGAGCAAATCGAGGCGGAGATCGTCCGGGAGAAGAAAGAGTATGCCGAGGCGAAGATCGTCCGGATCGGGACCCCGTCGCCCGAGCGGAGAGAAGCCCCCTGCCCCGTCTTCACGATCTGCGGCGGCTGCCAGCTCCAGCATCTTCCGGAAGAGGCGCAGCTTCGCTACAAGGTCGAAGCGATGCGAGAGGTCCTGGCGCGAATCGGAAAAATCGTCTCGTATGATCTTCTTCCGCCCATTCCCTCTCCCCTCCCCTTTCACTACCGGACGCGGGCGCAGCTCAAGGTTGAACGGGGCGAGCTCGGCTACTATCGCCAGAAGAGCCACGACATCGTCTCGATCGACCGCTGCCCGCTTTTGATTGCGCCGCTCAATGCGGCGATCGAAGCGATGCTCCGGTCGCTTCAGCGCGACCGTCTCGAAGAGATCGAATTGCAGGGAGTTGCCTCCGGCGACTTTTTGGTCGTTCTGCGCGGCGATCAGTTTCCGCACGACCGGGGCGAGCGCTTCTACGAGACGGCGCGGCAAGAGCTTCCGTTGAAGGGGGTGATCGTCGGAAACCGGCGGGGCTGGCACGTCTTCGGGGAGAATTTTCTGATCGAGACCGTCCGCGAGAAGCGCCTCCTGCTCGGCGAGCGCGCCTTCTCGCAGGTCAATCCCGCCGTCAACCACCTCCTGATCGAAACGCTCCTCGATTGGTCCGCTCCGACGCCGGACGACCGGATCTTGGAACTCTACAGCGGGATCGGCAACTTCACCCTCTTCCTCGCCGAGCGGGCCGGCACGGTCACCGCCGTCGAAGGGAACCGCGCCGCCGTGG
>JAHFEM010000443.1 GCA_023248505.1 Nitrospirota bacterium | reverse complement strand
GGCGGTTTCAGCCGCGGTCGACTCCCCTTCAAAAACCGCCGCTTCAGAGGCCTCACTCGCCCCGGAGTCGCCCTATATCGACATCGACAAGATTGAGGAAGGAAAGATCGTTCATATTCCGACCGGGCTCTCCGTGTCGAAGGAGCGGTTGATCGATCTGATCGCGCCCTCCCGGGTTGTCTATGTCGGCGAGGTCCACGATAATCTCGAAGATCATCGGGTGCAGCTCGAAATTCTGAAGGCGCTGAGCGAGCGATTTCCGGGCAAGCTGGCGGTTGGAATGGAAATGTTCCGACGGCCGGCCCAGCCGGAGCTAAACAAGTGGCTGGCGGGAGACCTCAGCGACAAAGATTTTCGCAAGCTCTGGCTTGAGAATTGGGGAATCGAGCTCGGCTATTATCAGGCGCTGCTCGATTTCATCAAAGCGAACAAGATTCCGCTCATCGCCCTCAACGCTCCCCAAGACTGGGAGGGGAAGGTCGGGATGAAGGGGATCAACGCGCTCCCTCCCGAAGAGCAGAAGGAGCTTCCCCAGATCGACCGGAACGACCCGTATCACCGCCAGGCGCTCCAGGCGATTTTCAAGGGGCACGGCACCAGCGGAGAGCGGGGCGACGGGTTCACTTCCTTCTACGATACGATGCTTCTCTGGGATGAGACGATGGCGGAGAGCGTCGCCCGGTATCTCTCCTCTCCCGAAGGGGCCGACAAGAAGATGGTCGTCTTTGCAGGAGGCTTCCATGTCGGCTACGGCTTCGGCATTCCGAGGCGGGCTTTCCGGCGTTTGCAGGAGCCTTATCAGATCGTCATTCCGAATACGAAAGAGATTCCGCAGGAGAAGCGATTCTTGGTCGAGATCAAGCTCCCCGATCTTCCGCTTCACCTTGCAGATTTCATCTGGGGGGTCGGCTACCGCGAAGTCGAAACAAAGAAAGTTCGACTGGGAGTGCTGATCGAACCGTTCCAATCGGGGGTCCGCATTACCGAGGTTTCTCCCGAATCGACCGCGGAGGCGGCCGGCCTCAAAAAGGGCGACATCGTCGTCTCCTTTGACGGTGAAGAGATGCAGGAACCGTTCGACCTGACCTACGCCGTCGGACAGAAATCGCCCGGGGACCCTGTCAAAATAAAGGTCATCCGGGACGGGAAGATGATTGAAACCGAGGCGGTGATGAAACCGTCCAGGCACCCCTGATCGTTCCGGCCCCGTTCTCTTCAACAGATTTCAGTCGATAAAGATGGAAACACATCAATCCCAAGCGCCGTCCGCACTGTTGACCGATCATCTCGCCCGCTTCCAGAAGGGAACGGCGCTGGAGGTGGCGTGCGGCTTCGGCCGAAACGCCCTCTATCTTGCCTCGCAGGGATTCGAAGTCGTGGGGCTGGATCGCGACCCGGAGGCGGTTGCCTTTTGCAACGCCGAGGCGAAGCGGCGCGGCCTGGCGCTCTCCGCGCTTGCCGTCGATCTGGAGCAGCCGAAGCCGATCCCCGGCGGGGAGTACGCATGGGTCGGCTGTTTCTACTACCTTGATCGAAACTTGATTCCCGACATGAAAAAGGCCGTCCGACCGGGGGGGCATCTCGTTTATGAAACATTTTTGATCGATCAGCACGAACGATTCGGCAAGCCGGGGCGGAAGGCATTTTGCTGGGAGCACAATGAGCTGCTCCGCCTCGTTCTCGATTTTCAGATTCTTTTCTATTTTGAGGGATTCAAAGAGGATCGCTGGATCGTCCAACTGATCGCCGAGCGGCCGGCATAATGCAAGCGCGGGTGAGGGCCCTCGAATCCGGAACGGGTTGATCTTAGAATCGGTGGAACGTTGGAAGAGTTTCAACTGCTGGAAGCGATCGCCACCGGGGAGATGTCGCTGGTCGCGCGCGGCGATTCCCTCGAGCGGCTTTTCCGGGCGACGGCGAGAGGGCTCTTTGAAACGATGGTCGATACCGATGCGGTCCGGCCGGAGATCGGGAAAGAGCTCCTCCTCTCGGCCGACAGCATCGACCGTCTTCTCTATCAATGGCTCTCGGATCTGATTCAACTGAGAGATCGGGAAAGTCTCTACTTCAGCTTCTTTGAGGTGCAAATCGCGCGGGGCCCCCGGCATCGGGTGCAAGGGGTCGCCATGGGCGAGCTGATCGATCCGACCCGCCATCCGATTCGGAACCAGGTCACGGCAGTAAGACCCCATCCATTCCAGATCGTGCGCGAGGGGGAGGCCTGGCGGGTGAATATCCTCTTCGATCGCTGAGGCGGCCCTTTTTATCGACGGACCCTCGTTGCATTTCTTTTTGACCGGCCCAACGGCAGACCGCAGGGATCCCCCTTCAATTCATTCCCTTCTTTGGACTAAAATAAAAGAGAAGGCTCCGTCTTCAATCCCCCCATCTTCTTTAAACGGGAGCAGCGCCATGGTTGTCGGAGATAAAATCAAACAGGTGAGCGAGACGGTCTGGGAGATCGATCCCTCCTACAAAGAGGGAATGCGGGTTCCGGCCCGCCTTTACGGCACCGCAAAGCTGATCCGGGAGATGGACGAAGCGGTCATCGAACAGATCACGAACGTGGCGACCCTCCCCGGTATTCTTCGCTATGCCTACTGCATGCCCGACGGCCACTCCGGCTACGGCTTTCCGATCGGCGGGGTCGCGGCGATGGATGCCGAGAAGGGGGTGATTAGCCCGGGGGGGATCGGATTCGATATCAATTGCGGGATGCGTCTGGTCCGGACGAACTTGACCGAGGCGGAGGTGGCGCCGAAGTTGACGGAGCTGGTCGATCTCCTCTACACCCGCGTTCCGGCAGGGGTCGGAAGCAAAGGCTTCGTGAAGCTGACGCCGAACGAGTTTAAAGAGGTCAT
>JAHFEM010000442.1 GCA_023248505.1 Nitrospirota bacterium | reverse complement strand
ACCCTTCCGCCTCCATGTAGGTTTCCAGGAGCCACTTCTTCGCGACCCAATCGAGGCGGTTCGTCAGCCTCATCGGATCGACCTCGAGATCATTCAAGACCTCCTCCAACTTCGCCAGCACCCATTGGGTGTCGGGATCGGCCTCTTGCCCGAACGCCTTCTGCGCCGCGGCGAGATAGCGACGCTGGTGATCGATCGGGGAGATCGTTTTCCCCCCCAGGAGCCGGATCGGCCGTTGGCAGGTGGTGTCGAGGGAGACGGCGTGAACGGCGGCGACCGGTTCCGAAACGGCCGCTTCCGGCGCAGCCTCGATCTCGATGAGACGAAGGGTCAGCCAGGTCGTCCCGACCTTGAGGGCGGTGGCGACCTCGGAGAGATTGGCGTCTCCCAGGATCTGGTGAAGGCGCCGGTACTGATTCCGATCGGCGTGCGGCTCATCCCGCGTGTTGATAATCGGCCGGCGGTCCATCGTGTCGACCGACATCTCGACTTCAATGAAATCGGCGCGCTGCGAGAGCTGAAAGGCGCCCGGTTGGTACCCATTCCGGCACTCGATGCCGACCTTCCCGGCCCCCGCGAAGATCTGCCGGGTCACCAGGAAGGGGGTGAGGTGGCGAATGATCCGGTCGAAGGGGATCGATCGCGGGAGGAGGTAATTATCGTGGCAGCCGTAGCTGTGGCCGTAAAAATCGGTGTTGTTTTTATAAAGTTGAACGGCCGGATTTCCGAGCGCCGCGTTCCGCCGATCGGCGCACGCCTGGACGATCCGCTCCCCGGCCTTGTCCTGGACGATGAGATCCCGCAAAGACCGGCACTCCGGCGTGGCGTATTCGGGGTGGGTGTGGTCGTTGTAGAAGCGGGCGCCGTTGGTCAGGGCGAGGTCGCTCTTCATTTCATGAAAGGAAAAAGGCCGGTGGCGGTCTTTCTCCTCGAACGCCTCTTCCTCTTCATCCTGCGCCAACTTTTCGGCTCGGAAGCCGCGGGCGTCCTGCCGGGGGTCTTCGCCGCTGTAGTCCCATCCGGGGCGAAAAGGCCGGGTGAGATAAGCGCGGACCAACTCCATCGACTCCACCACCGGATCGACCGCTTCGAGATCTTCCCGAGTGATCCCATATTCTGTTTCGATGCCGAATAATTTCAACATGGTTTATCGTAGGGGGCGCCGAAGTGTGCGCCCGTCTTTGTTCCTGCCGTGGGTTCGAAAGATCAGGGCGGACACCGGTCCGCCCCTGCATCAAATCACTCTCTTCTCGGGGAGGGGCCGGTTCTTCTTATCCAGAAGGGAGAGGCCGACCACATTCTCCGGATCGACATCGATCAGCTTCAGCCAATCTTCCACGATGTCGTTGGGAGGGAGGATCTCTCCCTCGCGATATTCGGCCTCGACCGCGAGGGTGAGGTCTTCAACCCCGATTCCTTCTTCTCCTTCGGCGATCGTTCGCTTGATCGCCCGTTCCTTGGCCCGTTGGACGATCGAGGCGATGAGGGCGCCGCTGATTAAATCCGAACGGTAGAGAATCTCGCGACGGCTGCTCCGGAGCTGGAGTTCGAGGATCTGCTGGGCTTGGCCTTTTGCGAAGATCGCTTCGACCGCCGCTTTGATCAACGCCTGCCGCGCCTGTTCGGGATGGTCCCCATGCGCCTTCGCCAGGCTCGGCGAGACGGGAATCTCCGGCGTCAAATAGATGCCGAAGATCTCTTCGGTTCCCGTTCGGTCGGGGCGATTGATCTTGATCTTCCGATCGATCCGTCCGGGGCGCAGCACCGCCGGATCGATCAGGTCGGGGCGATTGGAGGCGAGAATGATCACCATCTCCTTGAGCGATTCGATTCCGTCCATCTCCGCGCAGAACATCGGAACGAGGGTGCTGAGGATGTTGTGAGAGCGCATGGAGCGGCGCGTCCCCAAGATCGATTCCGCCTCGTCGATAAAGATGAAGGGGAGATATCCGGCCCCCCGCTTCTCGCGGGCGCGCGCGAAGATCTCGCGGATCATCCGCTCCGATTCCCCCAGCCACATGTTCAGGATTTCCGGTCCTTTCACGTGAAGAAAGAACTCCTCGACCTGCTGGCTTCCCTCGGCTTTCAGCTTCTGGACCAGGCTATACGCGGTGGCCTTTCCGATCAGGGTCTTGCCGCAGCCGGGCGGGCCGTAGAGGAGGAAGCCCTTCGGCTGAGAGAAGTCGTATTTCTTGAAGAGGTCGGGGTAGAGAAGGGGGTGCTCCAACGTATTGCGAATCGCTTCGATCGCTTCCTTCTGGCCGCCGATCTCCTCCCAGGAAACCTTCGGCGTTTCTTCCAGGAAGTACTCGCGCCGTTGCGCCGTGTTCACCTTCTCCACGGCGACCCGGTGGCTGGCGTCGATCCGGATTTCGTCCCCGACTTTGAGCGTTGCGTCGATCAATTGAGAGGAGCGAACGACCAGGGCCGACTGCGTGCCGGCCTCCTGCCCGACGCGAAGCCGTCCGTCCGGGAGGATGTCGGTGATCTTCAGGATCGATCCGTTGCGGTCATAGCCGATGGTCCGCAGGACGACGAAAGCTTCATTGACCAAGACCTGCATCCCGATCTGCAGCGCTTCCGTTTCGAGGCGCGGGTCGAGGTTGGTGTAGTAATCGGCCCCCCCGACGACAATGTGCGCCAGGTCGGGACCGGGGAGGCCCAAGAGGGTGCCGATCCGGTTGGCCGGCGCGGTGACCTTCTCCACCACCTGGTTGAGCTTCTTGATCTCCTGCTGAACCTGTTGGAGGCTCAAGTCGCTTTCGAGGATCTTGCCTCGAAGGGCGTGCATCAGCGGGTAGCGGGGATCTTCCTGGGGGGTGGTGGCCAGAATCTGATCGATTAACTGCAGCGGTCCGCGGGCGCGTTTGTCGG
>JAHFEM010000059.1:3324-8299 GCA_023248505.1 Nitrospirota bacterium | reverse complement strand
GGGATTGCCTCGGGTGCGTCGATCGGATCGCCGTCGTGCTCTATGAGCCGAAGACCGATCTCCTCAAGACCTTTCTCCACAGCAGCGACGAGGGCCATCCGTTGGTTCAATATCAGGCCAAGCTCGCCGAGGCGGAATCGCTGCTGACCGTCATGCGGAGCGGCCGGGCCCGTGTGGTGAACGATCTGGCCCTCTTTGAGTTGGGGCAGCATGTTCATACCCAGCGGATCGCCGAGCAAGGCTTCCAATCCAGTTATACCGTGCCGATGTATCAGAACGACCTCTTCCTCGGGTTTATCTTCTTCGACTCTTACCTGAAGCACTCTTTCCAGCCGGAGGTTCTTCATGAGCTCGATCTCTTCGGCCATCTTATCTCCCTCGTGATCACCAGCGAGCTCGCCACCATCCGAATGATGCTGTCGACGGTCCAGGCGGCCCGCCACCTCACCGCCTATCGCGATACGGAAACCGGCGCTCACATCGACCGGGTCTCCCATTATGCCCGGCTGATCGCGCAGCGGTTGGCGCCGAAGTACGGTTTCAATGATGAATTCATCGAGCATCTCTTCCTCTTCGCCCCCCTGCATGATGTCGGCAAGATCGGTCTTCCCGATGCGGTGCTCAAAAAGGCCGACCGGCTGACCGAGGAGGAGTTTGAGGAGATGAAGGAGCATGTGGTGATCGGCCGCCGGATCATCGATGCGATCCTTCAGGACTTCGGCCTCGATACCCTCCCGCACGCCGGGATGCTGCGCAACATTGCCGAGTATCATCACGAAGCGGTCGATGGGTCGGGCTATCAACACGGCCTGCGGGGGGAAGCGATCCCGATCGAGGCGCGGATCATTTCCGTCGCCGACATCTTCGACGCCCTCACCAGCCGTCGCCGCTACAAGACCGCCTGGACCAACGACGAGGCATTTAACCTGCTGAAGCGGCTGGCGGATTTTAAGCTCGACGGCGATTGCGTGGCGGCGCTGGTTGAAAACCGAGAAGCGGTCGCGGAGATCCAGACGCGATTCAAGGATGAAGCGATGGGATAGCTTTCGATCCGCCTGAGCTTTTATGCGGCGCTGTACAGTGCGCCTTTATCCTCACGACTTCATCCATACCCCGTATTCCTTTCCCATCCCCGCCTCCATCGGTATTTGATCGGTGAAACACACAAGCGTGTTTTGAAGGAGATTGCCGACCGCTTCGACGCATAAGCCGTTATTCTTTCACTGCATCCGAAATTTCCCGTTACGCATCACCCGCCCACTTTTCATGAAAATACCGGAATTGACTTTATGCCTGCGTTTGTTTATGATGCGTGGGTTTTCTTCGGAATATCTACGCCGCGGTATAAGCCTAAGAGGGTTATCCGAAGCTTCCGCACGACAGGTTATTGCCGTTCGATTGGGCCTGAGGGAAGGTTTTTTGTTTCGGTTTTTTTTCGCACGAAAGGGGGAGGGTATGGTTGCAATTGCTCGGAGAAATGGAATGGGTCGGCTGTTTTCATTGATTGTTCTGGTCTTGTTGATTCCTTTTTCTGGAAAGACATGGGCCGAAGAGGCGCCGGCTTCTAAACGATTCGACCTCTCTGCGGGGTTTCGATATTCCGTTCCGACTGGAGAGGAAGAGTCCGGGTTCAAATGGTCCGACTTTTATGACGACGGTGTCGGCGGAAGTTTCGAAATCGGCTATCGCGTCACGCAGCATCTGACCCTCCACGGGGGGGTCTCATACGATACGTTCAAAGGGAAAGCGTTTTTAGCGAATACTCCGCTCGGCGTTGCCGTCGGAAAAATTTCAGACCAGAGCCCCCTTACGTTGTATCTGGGCATGAAAACGTATTTTCTCGCTGTTGCGACGCCTCAGCAGGCTTCCGGTGTGAATCCCTATCTTCGGTTCGATATCGGGGCGACCCGTTTTAAGGCGGTCGATATTAGCGGATTTCAACTCGGCCAGAGCAGCACCGAATTGTCCGTCGGCGCCGGGGTCGGGGTGGATGTTCTCACCATGACCAACCTGATTCTCTTCATGGAAGCCAAATACCAAAACTATGGAACGCCGGACCAAGCGGGGAATTCCTTCAAAGCGATTCCCCTTTCGTTCGGACTCCGTTACTTGATCTAGAACTATCGCGTCAGGGCGAGGGAACACCTCGCCCCGCGTTCAGCCCCTTCTTGTCATTTTTGAGATCATTTTAAAATGGATGATGGAGAGGTTTTATGGGGTCGGATGATGTCGATCGTCCTTAAATTCGGACATTTTTTTCTTATCGGTGTTATTTTTTCTTTGAGCTTCACCGCCTCTGCGGAAGAGATCTATTCGTGGACGGACCAGAATGGCACTGTCCATTTCACCGATTCTCTTCAGAAGATTCCCCCTGGATCTCAGGAGCAGGCCGAGAAGAGGAGCATCGGGAAAGACCCGTCGCGGCCGAGATTGAATTCGGCGACAGAAGAGGGCAATCTTCTTCGGCCCACACCGGCCCCTCCGCTGGAGAGACTGGATGCATCTTCATCCCCTCCGTTGTCCCCGATACACGAGGTTCCCTTCAAGCCCTTTGAGGGGAGCGCACGGCGCATCATCGTTGACGTGACATTTAACGGATCGGTCACGGCACCCATGGCCATTGATACCGGGTCTCCCGTTATGGTCATCGCGCCGAAGCTAGCGGAGAAATTGGGCGTTTTTGGCGAGGGGCAGGAAAAACTGATCGTTACGGCTGGCGGCATCGGGGGCAAGGTTCCGGCCGTCCTCGCCCTTATCGATCAGATTCAGATCGGCGGTGCAAAAGGGCACTTTATGCCAACCACCGTAACCCCCGTCGGCTCTGAAGCCTACGAAGGCCTCATCGGAATGGACTTCCTGTCCAATTATTCAATGAAGGTAGACTGGAAAAAAAGAGTGGTTATTCTTGAGGAGATTCCCCCCGACCCGGCGCTGCCGGGTGGGCACGATGAGCAGTGGTGGCGGGGACTTTATAAAGATTTTGGATCGATGCATGTTCTATGGCAGAAATATGAAAAATTTCTCAACGATCAAATCGAAAGCGCTCTCGTAGTCACGGGGGCCAACATTGAGCTGATGAAGGAGCTAAAAGGATTCGCGGTTTTTCAGTCCAAGGAGGCCGATAAGCTTCTCAGCAAACTGGATCGGTATGCCAATCAGCATCTTGTCCCGAGGGAGTGGCGGCAGTACTGATAGAGGATAGGCCATTGTCCTGAAGGGGCGGTTTTCGCCTTTCCCCGAGACCCCACTCCGACCTGTCTCCATCATCATCCCAAAATTGACTTTCTCTTTCTGGAACAGTATCATACGAGTGTTTGCTTCGAAGCAGGTCGAGCCTGCATCGCCACTCTTTTCTCAGGAATGCGGACGGGCTATGTTGAACACGCACGCGCGTCGTAACCCCCGCCTCAAGGAGGCGGGGATTAGACGCGCAAATGTGCAGATTGTCATGGGCGAAGCCACCGCTCACATCGTTCGCAAAGCGAACCATACAAATAGATTTTTCTCCTTTCGGGTCGAAGATTCCCCGCTGTTTGCGGCGGGGAGCTTCAATAAATTCATTTTCATGATCCTCATTTCAGCGAATTTTTCCCCGATCTCCGTCCTGGAGACGCCTAATCCGATCATCTCCGATCTCAATGTCTCTTCCACCTCCGGGGTCGCCGGGAGCATCTACACCCTCTCGGTTCGAATCAAGGACCCGGCCGGAGCCATTCCCATTCTTCACCAGATCAGGGAAGGGAAGGAGACGATTGCCGTGCCGCTTCGGGATGACGGATTGGAGGGGGACGCCGTGAAAGGGGATGGAATCTTCACCGGAAGCGGCGAGGTCCCCCCGACGGCAGCCAAGCAGACCCATCACTTCGAGGTCTTTGTCCGCGACCATACGGGGCGGAAGAGCAATGTGCTGGAGTATCGGTTCACCGTGGTGGAAGGGGTGGGAATTTGAAGGAAGTTCATTCCTTCTCTCCGGGCGGTTCCTCTGTATTTAAAACAAAATTGGGGTCAGAGTACTCCTTAAAGATACTCCAACCCCAACTTTTTACCCGATGTGCAGATGGAACAACCCCGCCTGAACAGGTAGGATCAGAGCGTTTTAGCGGCAGGGACTGAAGCGGGGGATACGCGTTCATTGGCGACACTGTTCTTCAGACCGAGGAGAGCCCTTGCGATATCGCCTTTGTTCGACTCAAAGTCATGTTCCATTACGTAGATCGCGTCGTTAATTGCTTTTGTCATGGTCGTGATTTTTTCATCCGGTGTCATTGGGTTCCTTTCGGTTCATTTTTGTCTCCCATTGCAGGTATTTCCGTTCTGCTCGCAACAGGGACAAAAACATCGTATCACGAATGAGAGGGATAAGTATTGTTTAAAGAGCGCAGGTTTAATAGATCGGAGAGGAACGGTTTCACCGTCACCGCCCAAGCGGCGCTTCATCCGAGAAGGTGATCCCCGCCTTCTGTCCCTCCGGGTAGGGCAAAAGCCAGACCCTCGTCGTGCAGATCGATCACCTGAATCCGGTTTCCGATCTGCCGGGCCTTGCTTTATCGACTCGAACATTGCCGAGAGCTGAAGAAACGCGTTGAAGTTATCTCGCTTCCATACCGCGGCGGCCTACTGATGGTGGAAGGAAGTATTCTCTTTCTAGGCCTTTCCCAAGGTCGCCTCCAGAATTCCGATCTTCCCGTCGACCCGTGTGCGGCGGAAGCGCGAGAATCCCGCTTTCTTGAGCCAGCCCGTCACCTCCTCCCAGGTATAACATCGCCCTCGCTCCGTGAAGAGGAACATCATCAAGTTGAACAAGGAGACGTCGGGGGGCTGGGTGAGATCTTTGTCCAGAAAATATTCGACGATGATCAGCCGGCCGCCGGGCTTTAACGCCGTTTTGATTTTCTTCAATATCCGGCGGTTTTCTTGGGGAGCGTAGATGTGCAGGACGTTCGAGTAGAAGACGGCGTCATAGGGCCCGCCGTAA
>JAHFEM010000059.1:0-3314 GCA_023248505.1 Nitrospirota bacterium | reverse complement strand
CGCCGTAAGGATGGGTAAAAAGATCGCCGCCGATGACGTCGACTTGTCCGGAGAGGTCCGCGCGCTTCGCTTCGGCGAGGGCGACCTTGGCTGCGGCGGGACGGTCGAAGATCGTGGCGTGGAGTCCGGGATACTTCAGGAGCAAGGCGAAAGCATAAGAGCCGGCCCCGCCGCCGAGGTCCAAAAGCGTTCGGGCGCCGCGCAGATCGATGGGACGGAGGATCTTGGGGGCGAGATAGAAGCTCCGCTCATGGAGGGCTTTGGAGAAGCGTTTTCGGAAAACCGGATTGTCGGGCGGCGGACGCTTCTGCGGACGGCGGCCTTTGCGGACGGCGTCGGCGAGACCGATCCAGTCTCCCCAGTGCTGGCCGGCGAGCCAGAGGAAGTGGGTGATCGAATTCGGGCTTTCCGTGTCAAGATAGGTCCGGCTGATGGGGGCGTTGCGAAAGCGCTCACGCGATTTGGCGAGGAGCCCCATTCCGGTGAGGGCATGGAGCAAAAACTCGATTCCCTCTGCGGAGGCCTTCGCTTTACGGGCGACCTCCTTCGCCGTTAAGGATTTCTTTCCGAGAAGGGTGAAGAGGTCGAGCTCCACACCCGCGATCAATGTGCGGGAGTCGGTGAAGGCGTCGGCGGTGTGGAGGAGGTCTTCGTAGGTGCGGATCATAAAAGATATGTCCTTTCAGCGATAGGATTTTCTCCGGAAGAGGCGGGGCGAGGCCCCAGCCCCCGATATGACGCGTGCAGAGTTCGGAAGGGAGAGTGGAGAGAATTTCGGTTCCCTGTTTCGCAATCCACACTCCGCATTTCGCAATTGGGTTTTCTCAGAGGCCCATCCTGCGTTTGAGGTAAAGATAGCCGAGGGAGACGAGGCTCATCACGACGACGGCGGAGAGGGTGAGGATCAGGATGCGGAGTTTGGTGCGGATTTCTTTTTCAATCAATGCATCGAACCGCCGCTCGATTTCATCGATCTTGGCGTCTACTTTTGATTCGATCAAGAGCATCTGCTCCGTCATAAACTGCTCCGCTTCGGTTCGGGTGTGAGAGACAAATTCATTCCGCTTCCGATCGATGTAAAGATCGGTTTTCTCACGGACCCTCCCCACCACCCTGGCGGTCACCAAGGGGCTCAGCACCTTTCCGATATTGATCCAGACTTGCCATGCCATCGATTGCTACCCTCTCAACAAAAGAATCGTAAGCCATCCCTGAACCGCAAAAAGGAACACGATCAATGATAGTTCCGCCTTTAAAGCGCGCGATCGGAGCTGAAGGAGCTTCAAGAGAACGACCCGTCGCGGCAGTCTCGGCAGCTGACGATACCAGATCCCCAGCGCAATCAGATCATAGAGAAGCGTCCCGGCCAGGAGAATCGCCAGGAGCCACCGAAATGTCAGGTAGGGATCGGACATCATTGAATCGCCCCGTCGGAAATGATTCCCGCTTATGGTAGCGTTTGTTTCAAGAAAGATCAAGTTTCAATATTCTGAAAAGGGGATTTAAGAATCTAAAGCGATGAGAAGGCGGAGAGAGGAATGGGTTCGCCGCCCGAACGGGCCGGCCGGAAAATCGGAAGGGGGCTTCGGCCCCCTTCCGATTTTTAAAAAAGATTTAGCGAGGGGGTTCGCCCGGTTGCATTGAATCGGGTTGGGTTTGGACATTCCCTTTGGGCGCGCCTCCTTTTCCTCCCGCCTTTCCGGCGATGATATTCGTCGCTTCATCAAAATGTTTTTTTGCTTCGTCCGTATTCCCCTGCTCCGCCAAGGCGAGCCCGAGGTTGATGTGGGCTTCCGCAAGATTCGGGTCGGCCTTCGCGGCGGCTTCAAAATGGGTCGCCGCTTCCGAGTATTTTTCACTTTTGAAAGCCTTCATTCCCTCCTTGAATTCCTTCTTTGCATCTTTATTCTGAATCTTATTCGGTTCGACCGGCGTCAGGGAGGCTTTCGCAAAAACCGTGGCCGCGCTGAGCACCATTAAGACAGCAACGCTCCATCCTATCCATTTCTTCATGGGCTTCCTCCTTGTGAACGTTCATATGTGACGGATGTGTTTCTGTATGATATGGTATCTTTCTCCTCGGTCGGCAATCAATACTACACTCGGAGTAATCCAAAAGGGGATCTTTCCACAAGAGAAGCCGGGGGAGAGATCCCGGAGGCGGGACCGTCCAGCATTTTAAAAAACAAAAGGCGAGTGCATCGGTGGATTGAGCAGGGGGCCGGGGAGAAGGCCGCGGTCGTCATCGCCGGCCGGCCGGCGGACCTTCCGATCGCAAGCGGCGAGGTCCGCCGGGGATCGGAGAGAGGGCGCTCAGGCGATCCCGCTCATCTGAAGAAAAAGAGGCATGACTCAGAACCGTGAGGCGGCGAGTTTCACGTCGGCCCGCTTCCAGGCCTTCTGAAAACGTTTCTCCTCCGATGCGGCTTGTTTCGTCTCTCCCTGGGCCTTGAGGCTCTCTGTCAGGCCATAAAGCGACCATCCGTTTTCGGGGTTGCGTTTCAGGTCCTCGCGGTAGACCTTCTCGGCATCGGCCGGGCGCTTGGCGGCGAGGAGCACCGCTCCGAGGTTCTGGCGGACCGGCTGATACCAGGGGGGCGGTTCATCGTAAACCAGGTGATCTTCGATTTCGGCCGCCTGACTCAATGACTGCGCCGCCTCGTCGATCCGGGTTTCCTGCGCGGCGATCTCGCCCGAGAGAACCTTCGACGCAATTTGGAGGAGGGATTTGCCTGAGTTGAGATTGATCATCAGATCGGCCGGGACCTCCGCGGCAAGTTTCGTCACCGCCTCGAGTTCGGTTTTGGCCTCGTCCATCTTCCCGGTTGCTAAGAGGGCGCGCCCGCGGCTGTAGTGCCAGATGCCGGTGGTGTATTTAAACTCGGCGGGCGGGGCAGGCTCCTTCAAGACCTCCTCCCACTTCCCGAACCGGGTCAGGGCAAAATAGGCGGTCGGCTTGAACATCTCCAACGGCGGGATCTCCTTGACCCTCTGGTCGGGAACCTTTTCCACCAGCTCCCGCGCCGTCTGGACGGCCACCTCGCTTCTTCCCGCCATCGCGGCGGCCGCATAGAGAAAGTGGAGGTTGTGCGGATAATAGGCCAAGGGATAAAAGCCCTGCGGCTTCCGGTCTTCGATGTAGCGCTCATCCGTATGCACTGCATGGACGTTCGCCTCTTCCGCCTCTTTGTACATTCCGACCCGGATGTAGGTATGGGCCGGCATATGGACCAGATGCCCCGCACCGGGCATGAGGCCTGGAAGACGCTTGGCGCAGGGAAGGGCCCGCTGCGGCGTCACCGAGGCTTCGACGG